>JBBFLF010000014.1 GCA_037481655.1 Desulfobaccales bacterium
TGCGCCGCAAGCTGGAGGCCGAAGCCGCCGCCGCCGAAGCCGCCGAAGTGTAAGGAGACAGGGGGCCGCTTTCGGGCGGCCCTGGAGAATAATTTCCTTTACGAAAAAGGAAGGAGTGACAGAGCATGTCGAGGATCATCATTTCGGCCGCCATCCGCGGTGCTCACAAGATCGTTAACAAATGTGCTGAGGCGCTCTATCAGGCCCGGGATAAGTATGGGGAAAACCAGGAGATCGGCTTTCCCAACACCGCCTACTATCTCCCCATCATCTACTCCCTCATGGGGGTGAAGATTGAGCGCATCAAAGATGCCATCCCGGTAATGGAGCGCTGCAAATCCCTGCTGCCGCCCATTCCGGCGGAAAAACACTACCTCCCCTATCTGGGACCCGGTCTGGATGCCGGTCTGGCCACCATCATGGCCGAGGAAATTTATGAGGCTCTGCGCTACCTCACCGACCCCGGTTTTTACATCGGCGGTGAGGACGTCATTGAGAAAGGTGCTGAGAAGATCTGGCTGGGCGCCGCCGAGGACACCATCTTCCGGAAGCGGGGCATCGAGTTCGTGGACGGCTCGGCCCCGGGCTTTGCCGCCATCGTCGGCTCCGCCCCCTCGGTGCAGGAGGCCGTGGATCTGGTCCTGGATTACCAGAAAAAGAACCTCTACATCTTCTGCGCCGCCCGGGACATCGAAGGCAAGACTTCGGTACCGGAGCAGCTTCTGGAGGCGGGCGTCCAGATCGGCTGGCCCACCCGCATCGTGCCCTTCAGCCCGGACATCTCCGGCGCCGTCTTCGCCCTGGGCTTCGCCAACCGGGCCGCCATGGCCTTCGGCGGCGTCAAACCCGGGGCCGCATTGAAGATGCTCCTGTACAACAAAGACCGCATCTTCGCCTTCGTCAATCCGCTGTCCACCATCTCCGATGAGTGGTATGCCAACGCCGCGGGCTGCATCAACTGGGGCTTCCCGGTCATCACCAACCAGGACATCCCCCAGATCCTGCCCACCGGTATCTGCACCTATGAGCACGTGGTCTCCAACGTGCCCATGTCGGAGATCAGCCAGAAGTCCATCGAAGTCCGGGGCCTCAAGGTCACCGTCACTCACATTGACATCCCGGTGAACTTCGGCGCCGCCTTCGAGGGCGAGCGGGTGCGCAAGGATGACCTCTACCTCGAGTGCGGCGGCGGCAAGACCCAGGCGGTGGAGCTGGTTACCAGCAAGCGCATGGACGAGGTGGAAGACGGCAAGGTGGAGGTCATCGGCCCCGACATCCCGGATCTGCCCAAGGACAAGATCCCGGCCCGCCTGCCCCTGGCGGTGGTGGTGGAGGTGGCCGGCCGCAACTTCCAGGCCGACTTCGAGCCCATCCTGGAGCGGCAGATCCACCACCTGGTGAACTACGCCCAGGGCATCATGCACATCGGGCAGCGGGACATCGCCTGGTACCGCATCGGCAAGGGCGCGGTGGAGAAGGGCTTCACCCTGAAGCACATCGGCGTCATCCTGCACGCCAAGTTCCACCAGGATTTCGGCGCCATCTTCGACAAGTGCCAGATCAAGATTTACACCGAGAAGGACAAGGTGGACGAAATCACCGCCATGGCCCGCAAGGTCTACGCCGAGCGGGATGCCCGCATCGAGGGCATGACCGACGAGACCACCGAGGTCTACTACTCCTGCACCCTGTGCCAGTCCTTCGCGCCCAACCACGTGTGCGTCATCTCCCCGGAGCGCACCGGCCTGTGCGGCGCCTACAACTGGATGGACTGCAAGGCCTCCTATGAGATCAACCCCACCGGTCCCAACCAGCCCATCCAGAAAGGGGAGACCATCGATCCCAAGCTGGGGCAGTGGAAGGGCGTCAACGAGTTCGTCTTCAAAGCCTCCCGCCAGGCAGTGTCGGCCTACAACTTCTACAGCCTGGTCTATGACCCCATGACCACCTGCGGCTGCTGCGAGTGCATCTCCGCGGTATTGCCCATGTGCAACGGCATCATGACCGTGAACCGGGACTACACCGGTGAGACCCCCTGCGGCATGAAGTTCACCACCCTGGCGGGCGTCATCGGCGGCGGTCAGGTCACCCCCGGCTTTGTGGGCCACAGCAAATACAACATCACCCAGCGCAAGTTCATCGCCGGCGACGGCGGGCTCCTGCGTCTGGTATGGATGCCCAAGATGCTGAAAGAGGAAATCCGGGAGCGCCTCATTAAGCGGGGTCAGGAGCTGGGCGTCCCGGATCTCATCGACCGCATCGCCGATGAGACCGTGGGGGTCACCGAGGATGAGATCCTGCCCTTCCTGCAGGAGAAGAACCATCCGGCCCTGAGCATGGAACCCATCATCGGCTAAGCCACCCGGGCCGGGGGAGCTTCTCCCGGCCCTGTTTTCAGCGCAGTCCCCACCCCCATGGCCGGGAGGTCAGGACCCCGGCCATGCGGGTTATCAGCCACGGATAAGGAGAGTGACGATGGCGTTAACCGGAATTGAAATCTTTAAGATGCTGCCCAAAACCAACTGCAAAGAGTGCGGCTTCCCCACCTGCCTCGCCTTTGCCATGGCTTTGGCCAGCGGTAAGGCGGAACTGGCCGCCTGTCCTTATGTCTCCGACGAAGTGCGGGAAAAGCTGGCGGAAGCCTCCGCGCCGCCCATTCGCCCGGTGAAGATCGCCATGAAGGATGCCGAGAAGGTCATCGGCGGCGAACTGGTGATGTTCCGCCATGAGAAGACCTTCTTCAATCCGCCCCTCATTGCGGGCCTTCTCACCACCGCCATGAGCGACGCGCAGGTGGACGCCCAGCTGGACGCCTTTGCCAAGATGCAGTATGAGCGCGTCGGCTTGATGCTCCGGCCTGAGATGTTTGCCATCAAGGATGCCGGGGACGGGGCCAAATTCGCCGCCCTGGCCAAGAAGGTGGCGGACAAGACCGACGCCGCCATCATGCTTATGAGCGACAACGTGGACAACCTCAAGGCCGCCGCCGAGGCCATCAAGGACCGTAAGCCGGTGCTCTATGCCGCCACCGCGGCCAACGCCGAGGCCCTGGGCGCCCTGGCCAAGGAGCTGGGGGTGCCCCTGGTGGCCAAGGCCGACAATTACGACGCCCTGGCCGAGCTCTCCACCAAGCTCACCGGCATGGGTCTCAAGGACCTCATCCTGGACAGCGGCGCCCGCACCATCAAGCAGGCCTTCCAGGACCAGGTGGTCATCCGCCGGGCCGCCCTGGGGCCCAAATTCCGGCCCTTCGGCTTCCCCACCGTCACTTTCCCCTGTGAGATGACCGACGATCCCATGAAGGAGATCGCCTACGCCGCCACCTTCATCGCCAAATACGGCGGCATCGTGGTGCTCTCCAGCCTGGAGCCGCACCGGGTCTTCCCGCTTCTCTTGCAGCGGCTGAACATTTACACCGACCCGCAGAAGCCCATGATCGTCACCCAGGGCATCTACCCCATCAACAACCCGGACGAGAATTCGCCCATTGCCATCACTACCAACTTCGCCCTCACCTACTTCATCGTCTCCGGCGAGATCGAGGGCAGCAAGGTGCCCACCTGGTTGTTGATCAAGGATACCGAGGGTCTGTCGGTCATGACCGCCTGGGCGGCGGGCAAGTTCTCCGGGGACGACGTGGGTCAGTTCGTCAAAAAGTCCGGCATCACCGAGAAGGCCAAGACCCGCACCCTGATCATCCCCGGGTATGCTGCGGCCATCAGCGGCGACCTGGAAGAGGAACTGCCCGACTGGAAGATCCTCATCGGGCCCCGGGAGGCCTCCCATATCCCGGCCTTCCTGAAGTCCTTGCAGCAGTAGTGGGGACTCCAGCACCGGCACCACGTCAGGGGGCCGTGTCGGCCTCCTGGCGCATCCTGTAAAGAGAGGTCACCCTATGAGCAAATTCTACCGCATCGGCGAAAACCTGAATGTGGTGACAAAGAAATACGGTCAGGCCATGAAGGACCGGGACCCCAAGCCGCTGCAGGAGCTGGCCCTGCAGGAGGCCGAAAAAGGGGTGGATTACATTGACGTCAACATCGGTCCGGCCCGCAAGGGCGGCGAAGAGCTGATGGAGTGGATCGTCAAGATCATCCAGGAGGTGGTGCCCAACATCCCCCTGGCCCTGGACACCTCCAACATCGCCGCCATGGAGGCGGGGCTTCGGGTTCACAAAGGCCGGGCCCTCATCAACTCCATCATGGCCCGTCCCGAGCGCATGGACGCCATGATGCCCCTGGTGAAGAAATACGACGCTGACATGATCGGCCTCCTGTGGGGGCCGGAAGGCATGCCCCGGGATGAGCACGAGCGGGGCATGCTCACCGCCGAGATTCTGGCCAAGGCGGCGGAGTATGACATCGAAAACGAGCGCATCTGGTTTGACCCCATCATCGCGCCCTTGAACATCCAGCAGCCCCAGCTCATCAGCGTGCTGGAATACATGAAGATGCTCCCCGACATGGCGCCGGGGGCCAAATCCACCTGCGGCCTTTCCAACTCCAGCAATGGCGTGCCGGAGCACCTCAGGCCCATCATCAACCGCACCTACGTCATCATGCTGCAGCGCTACGGCATGGTCTCCGCCATCGTGGACGCTTTTGATGACGAGCTCCGGGATGTGGTGGACGGCAAGAAACCCGAGGCGGTGAAGGTGGTCTACGACATCATGGACGGCAAACCCGTGGACATCCCCTCTCTCCCCAAGGACCTGCAGAACTACGCCAAGACCGCCCGGGTGATCCTGGGCCAGGTGCTGTTCTCGGATTCCTGGCTGGAGATTTGAGGAAAGCGATGGGGGGGATTGTTCCGTCCGCCCCCGAGATTGTCAGGAGGGAGGCCAGAAGCCTTGAGCGCTGGCCTCCTTCTTTCTTATAATCTCAAGTCCCGCTGGCTCAGACCGGCTTCCCTATGCCAGCCGCCAGCAAATCTTCTCGGGTGACGGCCCCCCGCTTGCAGCACTCCAGCAATTTCCCCTCTACTGCCACCGCGGGCACCGCGGTAACGCCATACCGTCTGGCCGCCTCAACCCCTTCCCCCTGATTCAGGTTGTAGATGATGACGTCACAAGTGGGGCACGCACTGGACTTGACTAAATCCACCAGGCCGGCGCAAACCGGGCAACCCGCAGTAAAGACCTCCACCTTTCTCTTGTGCATCATTATTTTCCTCCTTTAACTTGATTGCGTTCCAGCCGCTCCCATATGGGGCACAATGCCAAGCCGCCTTCTCCTGGACACTTTTGGATCAGCTCCTGGAGAACTTCTTTGATATCATTCAAGGCCGTTATTTTCCTTTCAATTTCCGCAAGTTTGCGCTGGGTCACGGCAAGCATCCGGGAGCAGGAGATGGCCTCGGCATTAGCCAAAGCCAGGAGTTCCTGGATTTCCCGAAGGGTAAACCCCAACCTCTGGGCCCGCTTGATGAAGCGGATTTTTAGGATGGCCTCGGGCGGATATTTCCGGTAGCCTTCCGCTGGCCGGGGCGGTAAGGGAAGAAGCCCGCGGCGCTGATAGTAGCGGATGGTCTCCACTCGTACCCCCGCAGCCCTCGCCAGCGCGCCGATAGTGAGCTCTTTCATTTCCCTCCCTGTTTAATAGATAAGGTCTGTACCATAGTGCCGTGTCAAGACGGGGCTCTCTGAAAAAAATTTTCTGATACCAGGGATCCGGGTCATTTGCGCAGAGGTTGTTGGACGGCGGGGATGTCCGATGGGGTAGCGGGTTTACTGCCGCTGAGCCCCCCTCTTTCCCATGCACAACGCCAAGGCCAGGGCCACGGCTTCCTGGGGGGAGGCGGCCCGCCGGAGGCCGGGCAGATCCCAGTCCACCGCCAGGGCGATAACCGGCTTTCCCAGCTTCAGCCCGATGGCCGCCTCGGAGATGGTGCCGTAGCCGCCGCCCACAGCAATGAGGGCCTCCGCGGCGTGGGCGATGATCATGTTGCGGGCGTGCCCCAGGTTGGTGGGCAGGCAGTAGGTGAGATGGGGGTTGGCCTGGCGGCGGTCAGGGCCGGGAAGGATGCCGATGCTCACCCCGCCGGCCTCGGTCGCGCCTTGGGCGGCGGCGGCCATCACTCCCCCCAGTCCCCCGCACAGCACCACCGCCCCGGCCTGGGCGATTAAGCGGCCCACCTCCCGGGCCAGGGCCAGAAGCTGCGGGCCGGCCTCACCGGCCCCGATGACCGCCACATAGCATTTGTGGTAACCGCGGCTCATGTCCGTCCCTTTCCTTTCCCGCTTCTTAGCCTTATGTTGAGACCAAGGGGCCCCCGCCTCTCCCACAAAGTCCTCCCCCGCCGCCCCCCCCAGGGCTCAGGGAGGGGGCCAGGAGACACCCTTTTTTCGGCCTTTTCTCGGCTATTCTCATCAGCCCGATTTTAGAGGAAAATGGGGCTAAGGGGTTTGGAGCTTCACAAAATTCGGTTTTCGGCACTCTAAGCCTTAGGGGTTCTGCGGCCAGGGTTGCCAGTTTTTCGGCCCCCCGCCCCCGGCTCGACGCCGCCCGTTGCCAGGTCCATCATGCCGCGCGGGGATATGACAATGAGGCCTCGTTCTTTGCTGGCGATTTTTCCGCTGTTGATGCTGCTAACGGCTTGGGGCTGCAGCACCGTGCCCTATACCGGCCGCACCCAGGTGCTCATGGTCTCCCAGGACCAGGAACTGCGCTTGGGGTATCAGGCCTTCGAACAGATTAAATACCGCTCCCGCCCCGCCCGGGACCCCCGCATGCAGGAGGCGGTGCAAAGGGTGGGCCAGCGCCTGGCCCAGGCCGCCGGCCGGCCGGATTTCCGCTGGGAGTTTGTGGTCATTGAGGACCCAAGCCCCAATGCTTTCTGCCTGCCTGGCGGCAAGGTGGGAGTGTACTCGGGCCTGTTCCGCTACCTGAAAAACGACGCCGACCTGGCCACCGTCCTCAGCCACGAAACCGCCCACGTCCTGGCCCGCCACGCCGGAGAGCGCCTCAGCCACAACATGCTGGCCCAGATGGGGGGCACCGGCCTCAACGTGGCCCTGGCCGGCATGGGAGCCGCGCCCGGAGCCGGCCAGCTCGCCATGCTGGGCTACGGGCTGGGCACCCAAATGGGCCTCTTGCTCCCCTACAGCCGCAAACAGGAATTCGAGGCGGACCGCATCGGCCTCATCCTCATGGCCAAGGCGGGTTATGACCCCGCTTTGGGCGTGGACTTCTGGAAGCGCTTCGCCCAGGCTAAGGGCGACCGGGCCCGGCTGCCGGCCTTCATCTCCACCCACCCGGCGGACGCCGACCGCATCCGCAACCTGGAAGCGGGCCTGGCCGAAGCCCGGCGCTACTACCAGGCCCCGGCGGAGGTGCGGGACTACGCCGCCATGCCCCCCTCCCCTCCCACCCCCTGGCAGGGCCATCGCAACACGGCCAGGCCGGCCGCCACCAAATAATCAGCAGGCAAGATGATTTGAGGGGAGGGCCGGGGGACCGGTGGTCCCCCGCCCTCCCCTCAAGCACCCCACCCAACCCCCTTTAAGGGGTTGGGGGAGAGGGTCTGGGAGAGGGGGCAGGGGTTCCCCGACCCCTGGCCCCCTCTCCCAGACTTACGCTCCCTCCCGCAGGCGGCGGGCCTCCCCTACCCGCACGGTGAAGCGGGTGGCGTCCAGATACTCCAGCAAGGGGATGGTGAACTTGCGGGAGGTCTGGGTGAGATCCTTGAACTGCAGCACGGTGATCTCCCCGTTTTGCCGGAGAAACTCTGTCAGCCGCGCCTTGAGGCGGTTTACGGCCTCCTGATGGAAATAGAGGTCCTCCTTGATCTTCAACAGCCGGCCTTCATTCACCAGGACGCGCAGGAGCGGCTGCAGACGGGGGAGGGGCAGTTTCAGGGCCGCCTCCACCTCCTTCAGGGTGGGCGGAGTAAGCTCACCCCGCCGGTATAAGTCCTCCAGTTGCCGGGTGAGCTTCTCGTCTTCGCCCCCCAGGGTCACCTTGTGGGTGCTGAGGCGCACCACCTCCTTGGCCACTGCCAGGCGGCCGGCCTGGGTCAGCCGGGAGAGGAGAAAGTTGAAGAGCCGGGCCTCCACCCCCTCGGGCAGCTGGGTGCGCAGCTCCTCTTTGGAGAGGCCGGGGAGCAGGGGGTTTTTGGCATGAAAGGCGGTCAGCAATTCCAGGATGCGCCCCTCCAGCGCCTGGGCGGTGGCGGTGAGGAGATAGCGCTCGTTGTCCGGGTCATACTTCAGGATGCTGCCGGCCTGGGTCAACGCAGTCAGTTCCTCCCGCAGGCGGGGCAGATCAAAGGGGAGGAGGGCCGCCAATTCCATGAGGCTGAGCCCCTTGGGGCCGGCCTCCTCCAGGGCGTGGCTGATATGGACCGCAGGCTCCATCTTCTCCAGGGCCGCCAGGGCCGTGAGGACCTTGTCCTGGAAACGCTTGCGCTTGGGGGAGTTGACCTGGAGGATGACCCCGCCCCCCCAGGTGAAGGCGGGGGAGAGGTTGCGGATGACATAGCGGTCCCCGGGCTTCAGGGCCACCGGATCCCGGAGGAGAAACTGCACATAGCCGCTCTCTTCCCGGCTGAGTTCGTCGGCGTCCAGCAGCAGAGCCACAGCCAGGGTCTCGCTGGTGCCGGTGTGGAGGCGCACCGCGGTGCGGTGCTTCAGGGGCCTCGGGGCGCTGGGGAGCACCTCCAGGAAGGTGTCCAGGCGGCGGCAGGGCACCAGGGAGCCGGGGGTGGCCACCACCATGCCCCGCTCCACCTGCTCCTTTTCCAGCCCCTGGAGATTGATGGCGGTGCGGGAGCCGGCCCGGATCTCCTCCACGCTCTGGCCGTGACTTTGGAGGCTCCGCACCTTGGCCTTGAAGCCCGGGGGATAGATCATCACCGTCTCCCCCACCTTCAGACTGCCGGTGATGGCGGTGCCGGTGACCACGGTGCCGAAGCCTTTGATGGTGAAGACCCGGTCGATGGGCAGGCGGAAGATGCCGCCCGCAGGTTTAGGGGGCACGGTGGCGGCCAGCTCCGCCAGGGTGGCCAACAGTTCCTCTTTGCCCTCGCCGGTCAGGGCCGAAAAGCGCACGATGGGCGCGCCCTCCAGGAAGGTGCCAGTCAAAGCTTCCCGCACCTCCTCCTCCACCAGATCCAGCCAGTCCGGTTCCACCAGGTCGGTTTTGGTGAGGACCACCAAGCCTTTCTTCACCTTGAGGAGCTCGCAGATCTCCAGATGCTCCCGGGTCTGAGGCATGACCCCTTCGTCCGCGGCGATGACCAGGGCCACCATGTCCATGCCGGTGGCGCCGGCCACCATATGCCGGACAAAGCGCTCATGCCCGGGCACGTCCACGATGCCCAGGAGCTGGCCGCTGGGCAGGGTGAGATAGGCGAACCCCAGCTCAATGGTGATGCCCCGGAGTTTCTCCTCCTTGAGGCGGTCCGGGTCGATGCCGGTGAGGGCCTTGATGAGGGAACTTTTGCCGTGGTCAATATGCCCGGCGGTGCCGAGAATGATGGGTGGCAAGGTCATATGATCGCCTGTCAGGGCCGCAAGGGCCCCAAAGTGGAATTCAATATCGGCGCAAATTAGTGGTTGGGAGAGGGGGCCGGGGGTTATGGATACCTGCCCCTCTCCCAGGCCCTCCTCCCGAACCCCTGGCAGGGGGTGGGGTGGGGTGTTTGAGGGGAGGCGGGGGACCCACCGGTCCCCGGCCCTTCCCTCAAGCTATCTTCCCTTGAGTCCCCGCCAGTCCCGGGTGAGATTGTAGTGGCCCCGGGGAAAGCTGGGCTCCTCCAGGAGGCGGATCTCCACCTGAAACTCTGCGGTGAGCCGGGGCAGGAGCTCCCGGCCCTCTTCCCGGAGCGTGGCGGCCACCTCCGGGTGGAGCTGCACCGTGAAGCGGCACCCCGGAAATTCCCGGGCCTCGGCGCCGAGCTGACGCAGGAGGTCGTGGGCCACCACCAGCGGCGAGAGCAGCGCGCCCTGGCCCTGGCAGCAGGGACAGGCCTCGGTGGCCAGCTGCACCAGGCTGTCCCGCAGGCGCTGGCGGGTCATCTCCACCAGTCCCAGAGGCGAGATGGGGAGCACCATGGTCTTGGCCCGGTCCTTTTTCAGGGCCGCCAATAGCTCCTCATGCACCGCCTGGCGGTGGGCCGCCTTGGCCATGTCGATGAAATCAATGATGATCAGGCCACCCAGGTTGCGCAGGCGGATCTGCCGGGCCGCCTCCCGGGCCGCCTCCAGATTGGTCTGGAGTATGGTCTCCTCCAGGTTGCTTTTGCCGGTGAAGCGGCCGGTGTTGACATCAATGGCGGTCAGGGCCTCGGTGGTGTCGATGACCAGGTAGCCGCCGCTTTTCAGCCACACCTGGGGGGCCAGCAGGCGCCGCCAGTCCACCTCCAGGCCGTAATGGGAGAAGATGGGCTCGGCGCCGGTGTAGCATTCCACCCGGGCCCTGAGCCAGGGGTGGAAGCCCGCCAGATACTCCTCCACCTCCCGGCAGGTGTCCGGGTCATCCACCGCCACCAAGTCCATGTCCGGTCCGAAGAGGTCCCGGACCAGGCGCACGGCGAACTCCGGCTCCTGATGCAAAAGGGCCGGGGCCCGGCTGGTCTCGCCTTTGCGCAGGATCTTCTGCCAGCGGGCCACCAGCTGCTCCCGCTCCCGGGCCAGGGTCTCCTGGTCCTGGGAGAGGCTGGCGGTGCGGGCGATGAAGCCGCCCCGCTCCGGCTTGAGCTCGGTGAGGATGCCCTTGAGGCGCTCCCGCTCGCCTTCCTCGGTGAGGCGCCGGGATACCCCCACCTGGGAGACTGTGGGAGTGTAAACCAGATAGTGCCCCGCCAGGGTGATGTGGGTGGTGAGGCGGGCTCCTTTGCCGCCCCGGGGCGGCCGGTGCACCTGCACCACCACCTCCTGCCCGGGAGAGAGGAGGTCCTCGATGCCGGGCTGCACCTGCTCCCGGGGGGGCTCTCCACCCTCCGCAGCGTCGCTCTTCAGCCAGAGGCTGTAAAAATCGTCCCAGGCGTCGGAAATCTCATCCACATAGAGGTAGGCGGGGCGCTCCAGGCCGATGTCCACAAAGGCCGCGGCGATGCCGGGGAGAACCTTGATGACCCGGCCCTTGTAGATATTGCCGGTGGGGTCCTCTTCTCCCCGGCGCTCCAGGAAAAACTCCACCAGGCGGCCGTCCTCCACCAGGGCGGCCCGGGTATCGCAGGCGGCTTTGCTGATGATGAGCTGGCTCCCCATGGGCTTTGGCTTGCCGCCTCCTAGCGACGCTTCCGGCCGCCTGCGGCCCGGAGGCCGCCGGCCCTGGCCTCAGTGACTCGCTCCGGCGGACCCGCCGCCGGGAGCGCCCGGGTCTTCACAAGCCTCACCTCCGCCAGCTCGTCGGCGGACAACCCGAAGACCGAAGCGAGGATTTCGGTGATTTTGAGATTATCCTTGGCCGGGGTCCGCACGGTGAGCTGGAGGTGATAGGGGTCCGGTACTGTCAAGGTGGCCACCAGTGGCCGGACATCCACCTCCCGGAGGGGCCCGCCGGGCCGCCGCTTTACAAAGGGGACCGACTCCTGGGCCAGGAAAGCCGCAGCCTTCTCGGCAGCAAAGACCGGGAGCGGGCTTTCCACCTCAAAGCTTGCCGCCGCGATCTCCGGGGCCTTGGCCCCGGGCGCGAGGCGCGCCGCGGTGAGCGCTTTCAGCCCCTCGGGGAGCACGCTGTTGAGCCGCTCCACCAGGGCCTCCGGGGGCAAGGGCCGGGTCAGGGCCACATCCAGGCATTCACAGAGGCTTTCCACCCCCACCGGCAGGGCGCCGTGGAAGGCCACCTTGGGGAGGGGATGATACCCCCCGGTAAAGGCCAAAGGCAGGGCCGCCCGCCGGAGAGCCCGGTAAATGGCATTGATGAGCTCTAGATGGCTGAGCCAGCGGGCCGGGCCCAGCTTGGCGTAGCTCAGCCGATAGAGCACCGGCGGGGGCGTCCGATGGAGCTCCGGCGCCGGCCGGGAAGCCACCTCCGGCGTGGCTGCCGGGGCCGGATAGAGCTTCAGGTCCCGGCAGGGGTCCTCGCAGGCGCCGCAATCCTGGCAGCCGGCCTGACGGCAATCGGGGGTGGCCAAGCCGCTATACGCCCGCTCCCGCTCGACCAGGAGAAACTCCTGTGTGACGCCGCTGTCCAGGTGGGCCCAGGGGAGGAGTTCTCCGGGGTGCCGCTCCCGCAGATACTCCTCCGGGTCCACCCCCGCCTCCCGAAAGGCCTCCCGCCAAGGGTCCAGGCGCAGGTGCTCGCTCCAGGCATCCAGGCGGCAGCCCCGGCGCCAGGCGGCCAGAAGCACGTCTGCCAGGCGGCGGTCCCCCCGGGAGAAGACCCCCTCCAGCCAGCTCTGGGCGGCGGAATTCCATTTTACCTGGACCTGGCGCCGCCGCAGGCGCTCCTTGACCTCGGCCAGCACCGCCCGGCTCTCGGTGAGGCCGAGCTGGCGCTCCCACTGAAAGGGCGTGTGGGCCTTGGGAATGAAGGTGGAGAGGCTGACGTGCAGCTCCGGCCGGGCCTCGGGCGCGGTCTCCCGAATGGCCTGCACCAGACGGGTCAATTCCTCCCGGTCGGCCGAGGTCTCCGTGGGCAGGCCCACCATGAAATAGAGCTTGAGCAAGCGCCAGCCTTGGCGGAAGACCTCCCGGGCCGAAGTGAGGATGGCCTCCTCGCTCAAGTTCTTGTTCACTACCTGCCTGAGGCGCTCGCTTCCCGCCTCCGGGGCGATGGTGAGGCCGGTGCGCCTCACCCGCTTGATCTGGCAGGTGAGCTCGGGCCCCAGGGTATCGGCCCGCAGAGACGGCAAAGACAGGGAGACTTTGGCCCCCTCCAGGCGGTCCATGAGCCGGGCCAGCAGCCAGGGCAGAGGGGCATAATCGCCGGGGCTCAAGGCCAAAAGCGATACTTCCTCAAAGCCGGTGGCGGCCAGGGCCGCCTCCACCCAGGTGTTCACCGCCTCCGGGTCCCGCTCCCGCACCGGCCGGTAAATGATCCCCGCCTGGCAGTAACGGCAGCCCCGGCTGCAGCCCCGGACGATCTCCACGCTCAAGCGGTCGTGGACGATGGGGCAGGTGGGCACCAGCACCGTGGGCGAAAGGGGGATGCGGTTCAGGTCATCCAGGAGGCGCCGGAAGATTCTTTCCCGCCGGCCCCGAGGCACCATCTCCCGGAGGCGCCCTGCCTCATCCCAGGCGGGGGCAAAGAAGGCCGGCACATAGACGCCGGAGATCTCCTCCAGGGCCCGCCACAGTTCCTCCCGGCTGCCGCGGGCCTGCCGCCAGGCGGCCACGGTCTTAGCCAGCTCCAGGACGGCCTCCTCCCCGTCCCCGAGGAGAAAGGCGTCAAAGAAAGGCGCAAGGGGCTCCGGATTGAAGGCCGCCGGGCCGCCTCCCACCACCACCGGGTCGTGGGGGCCCCGCTCGGCCGCCAGCAGCGGGATCCCCCCCAGGTGAAGCAGGGTGAGCACGTTGGTGTAGCAGAGCTCATACTGCAGGCTCACCCCCACCAGGGGGAAATGACGCAGAGGCTCGCCGGATTCCAGGGTGCCCAAGGGCTCGCCCCGGCGGGTGAGCTCCGCCTCCAGGTCCGGGGCCGGGGCAAAGGCCCGCTCGCACCAGATCTCCGGCTGGCGGTTGAGGACGTCATACAGAATCCCCAGGCCCAGATGGGACATCCCCACCTCATAGAGGTCGGGGAACAGGAGGGCCACCCTCAGGCTCACCTCCCGGGGGTCCTTGAGGATGACATTCACTTCCCGGCCCAGGTAGCGGCTGGGACGCTGAACCCGGCTGAGATACGGTTTTTCGGGCATGGAGGTTATGGTCAGAGGCCCTGGCCGCACACCTACTGTGCGCCCACCAGGCCTGTGTCTGTCTCGGGCGGCCCGCCCCGGTCAGCCGGCGGCGACGCGGATGGCCTCCGTAAGGTCCAGGAGGCCGTCATACAGGGCCCGGCCGGTGATGACGCCGATGACGCCGTAGGGCTCCAGGGCCTTGAGGTCCAGGATGTCCTTAAGGGAGCTCACCCCTCCGGAGGCGATGACCGGCAGGTCCACCGCTTGCGCCAGGGCCTGGGTAGCCGCCAGATTGGGGCCGGTCTTCACCCCGTCCCGGGCGATGTCCGTGTAGATGAGGGCGGCGGGTTTCAGGGGTGCCAAAGCCTGGGCCACGGCAACCGCGGTGGCCTCGGTGGTCTCGGTCCAGCCCTCCACCGCCAGGCGGCCGTCCCGGGCGTCCAGCCCCACGGCGATGCGGCCGGGGAAGGTGGCAAGCGCCCGGGCCGTCAGCTCCGGGTCTTTGAGCACCGCGGTGCCCAGAATCAGGCGGTCAATCCCCAAGGCGAAATACTCCTCCATCACCTCCAGGGTGCGGATGCCGCCCCCCAACTGGATGGGGATGGTCACCGCCCGGCGCAGGCGCTTGATGGCCTCCAGGTTCTGAGGCCGGGAGCTGAAGGCGCCGTCCAGGTCCACCACGTGCAGCCAGGCGGCTCCGGCCGCCTGCCACCGCTCTCCCATGGCCGCCGGGTCGTCCCCGTACACCGTCTCCTGGTCCGCCCGCCCCTGCTTCAGGCGTACACAGCGCCCGCCTTTGATGTCAATGGCCGGAAAAATAATCATTGCCCCTGTAAACCCTGGGCCCCCAGAGAGGCCGGTGGATTGTAGTCTAACTCGGAGAATTCCCTCCCCGTTCCCTCTCCACCCCGGCAACATGGGAAAATAGAGGGAACGGACCTCGCTTCCCCCAAAAAAGAAGAAGTGGGGAGGGGAGGAGGAGGAGGGGAAGGTGGGGGGTCTTAAAGCCCCCGGCCTTTCCCCCAGGAAATCTTTCTAACACTGTCAATATAAATGACCAGCGTGCCTGTGACAAGCCATGCGACCTGGAGGGTCAAGGGAGGCCGCCTGCGAGGCAGGGGGCGGAAAGGCCCTGATGACCAAAAAGTCTGGATTTTTACCCCTGATTGTTTGCATAATAAAATTATCCTCTCTTTTTGTCCCATCCATCGCGAATTTAGGAGCCGGCTGCGGCCAGAGCAAAGCCTAAGGAGCCCGTAGCCGCTCACCCGGGAGGCGCCATGCCCTTGCAGAAAAAAATGTCGGAGCTGATGATCCCCCTGGAGGATTACCCCCATGTGCCCTTCTGGTTCACCCTGAAACAGGCCATGGCCATCATCCGGGAAGCGGCCATCAAATTCCCGGGGACCTTTGAGCCCCGGTCGGTGTTGGTCTTTGACGAGAAATACCAGCTGGTGGGGGTCCTGTCCCTGGGAGACCTCCTGGCAGGGATTACCCCACCTCTGCCGGAGCTTGAGGGTGAGGCCTGGGAGAACCTGGTGAGGCGACTGGAAGCCGACCTCACCGGGAAGTGGGTGGAAGAGAAGGCCAACACCCCGGTGAGCGAGGTCATGAGCCCCATCACCGCCACCGTGGCCGCCGAGGACACCGTGGCCCGGGCGCTTTTGCTCATGGTCAAGGAAAAGCTCCCCCGCCTGCCGGTGATGCAGGGCTCCCGGGTGGTGGGGCTCATCCGGCAAAGCGAGTTGTTTCAGGTGATTTCCGACCATGTCCTGAAAGAACGCTAAGCGGCGCCACGCGACAGAGAATTCCGCGGCAGGCTGCCCGCCGGGATATGCGCCGCAAGGAGATGCCTGTGGAACGCGCCGTCGCCTTTGATTACGACCTGCCGGCCAAGGACCCCTTTTGGTTTCGGGAATGCTTCCTCATGACCATGCCCCTGGGGCGCAAGGCGGTGAACTTAAGGGAGCTCCTCCAGGCCCTGAAGGAAGTGGACACCGAGGTGCTCCACTACCACCTCCTGCAATCCCGCCTGGCGGTCACCCAGCCGGTGGTGGAATACCCCAACGACTTCGCCCTCTGGGCCGCCACCGCCCTGCAGGACGTCAAGCTGGCGGAAAAGCTCAGCTCCTTTGACCCCTTGGAATATGACGATTTGGAGCAGGTGCGCCAGGCCATGGTGGACATCCTGGAGGACTACCTGTGGGACCTCCCCAGCGTGCCCTGGGCCCGGCCCGGCTTTGAGTTTCACTTCTGCATGGCCTCCATGGTGGTCATCCGCGCCGAAATCCCGGCCACCACGCTCAGGGAATTCTGCCACGCTATGGGCAAGGTGGGCCTGGACTCGGTTTATTATCATTTCTTCGAAGCCCGCCGCCGCCACGGCAGCCGGCAGGTGGACGACTTTTCCTTCTGGATCGAAAACAATTTCGGGCTCCCGGAGCTGGTGCAGGCCATCCGGGATATCGACCTGTATTTCTATACCCTGAAAGAAGTGCGGGACACGCTCTTGCAACTGATCCTGGAACATCTGGGGGAGATTTGTGGTTACCCTGAATGATTACGCCCCCATCGTGGGCCCAGAGGTCATCGGTCAGCTGCAGCGGCTGGCGGAGCGCCTCAAGGACCGGCGTTTCGTGCATATCAACTCCACCCGCACCGGCGGCGGGGTGGCGGAGATCCTCTCCCGGGCCGTGCCCCTCCTCAACCAGATGGGCCTCAACACCTTCTGGGAGGTGATTCAGGGGGATCCCACCTTCTTTGAGGTCACCAAGGCCTTCCACAATGCCCTGCAAGGGCACGACGTCCGCCTCAGCCCGGCGCAGCTTCGGCACTATGAGGAGGTGAACGAGGAAAACGCCCGCAAATTCACCTGGGAGGCGGACTATGTGCTGGTGCACGACCCCCAGCCGGCCTGGCTCATCAAGGTAATGCGTCAGCGGGCTCGGCATTGGATCTGGCGCTGCCACATCGACGTCTCCCGGCCCAATCTCAAGGTTTGGAAATACTTGCGGGAGATCGTCAGCGGCTATGACGCCTCGGTCTTTTCCATGGCGCAGTTCGCCCAGAACCTGCCGCACCCCCAATACCTCATCCGGCCTTCCATCGACCCCTTGAGCGAAAAGAACCGGGAGCTCACCCAGGAGGAGATCGACCAGGTGCTGCACCGCCTGGGGATCGAGCGGGACCGGCCCATTGTGCTTCAGGTCTCCCGCTTTGACTCCTTCAAGGACCCGGTGGGGGTGATCCAGGCCTTCCGCATGGTGCGCAAGCACGTGCCCTGCAAGCTCGTCCTGGCCGGGGGCGAGGCAACCGACGATCCGGAGGGCCCCCGCATCTTCGCCGAGGTCATGGAGGCGGCAGAAGGGGAGCCGGACATCCAGGTGCTGCTGCTGCCGCCGGACGCCCACCATGAGGTGAACGCCCTGCAACGGGCCGCGGACATCATCGTGCAGAAATCCACCCGGGAGGGCTTCGGCCTCACCGTCACCGAGGCCATGTGGAAGGGCAAGCCGGTCATCGGCGGCGCCGTGGGGGGCATTGTGCTCCAAATCCGGGACTACCACACCGGCTTTCTGGTGCACTCCCCGGAGGGCTGCGCCTTCCGCATCCGCTATCTCCTGCACCGGCCGGAGATGGCCCAGCGCATGGGCCGGCTGGCCCGGGAGTTCGTCCGCCAGCACTTCCTCATCACCCGCAACATCCGGGACTATCTCACTTTGCTCACCCTGGCGGAGAACCCCGGCAGCCGCACCATCGAACTGTAAAGGAGGCGCAGGTGCTGCCGGCGGCGCGCCTGGGGGCCACGTATCTGGGGGAGGGGCGCACCCGCTTCCTGGTCTGGGCCCCTGTCGCCCGGCAGGTGGAGGTGCACCTGGTGGCCCCCCGGGAGCGGCTCCTGCCCCTGGCGCCCCAGGAGCAGGGCTATTTCTCCGGGGTGGCGGAAGGGGTGGCGCCCGGCGCCCGCTACTTTTATCGCCTCAACGGCGAACGGGAATTTCCCGATCCTGCCTCCCGCTCGCAGCCGGAGGGGGTGCACGGCCCCTCGGAGGTCACCGACCCCGCCTTCCCCTGGGAGGATGAGCAGTGGGGCGGCCTGCCTCTGGAGGACTATGTCATCTATGAACTGCACGTGGGCACCTTCACCCCGGAGGGCACCTTCGAGGCCGTCATCCCCCATCTGGACGGGCTGAAAGCTTTGGGCATCACCGCCCTGGAGCTCATGCCGGTGGCCCAATTCCCCGGGACCCGCAACTGGGGCTACGACGGGGTCTATCCCTTCGCGGTGCAAGACAGCTACGGCGGCCCGGAGGGTTTGAAACGGCTGGTGAACGCCTGCCATGCGAAGGGCTTGGCGCTGATCCTGGATGTGGTTTACAACCACTTGGGGCCGGAAGGGAATTACCTCTGGGCCTACGGGCCCTACTTCACTGAGCGCTACCGCACCCCCTGGGGCCCGGCCGTGAACTTTGGCGGCCCGGGAAGCGACCAGGTGCGCCGCTTCTTCATCGAGAACGCCCTCATGTGGGGGGAGGAGTTCCATGTGGATGCGCTCAGGCTGGACGCCCTGCACGCCATCGTGGATCTGACCCCCCGGCCGTTTGTGGCGGAGTTGGCGGCGGCGGTGCGCCAGGCCCGGCGGCGCTGGCGGCGGCATTTTTACCTCATGGCGGAAAGCGACCTCAATGATGCCCGCCTGCTCCTCCCCCCGGAGCTGGGGGGGATGGGCCTGGACGCCCACTGGAACGAGGACTTCCACCACGCCCTGCACACCCTCCTCACCGGCGAGAAAGGCGGCTACTACCAGGACTACGGCCGCCTGGCGCACCTGGTGAAGGCCTGGAGGGAGGGGTTTGTCTATACCGGCCAGTATTCGCCTTACCGGCAGCGCCGCCATGGCAGCTCCGTGGCCCAGGTGGAGCCGTCCCGGCTGGTGGTCTTCTCCCAGAACCACGACCAGGTGGGCAACCGCCCCCAGGGCGAGCGCTTAAGCGCCCTGGTCTCCCGGGAGGCCCTGAAGCTGGCCGCCGGGGTGGTGCTCCTTTCCCCCTTCACGCCGCTGTTGTTCATGGGGGAAGAGTACGGCGAAACCGCACCTTTTCCGTATTTCATCAGCCACGGGGACCCGGAGCTCCTGGAGGCGGTGCGCCGGGGCCGCCGGGAGGAGCACGCCGCCCTGGCAGCAGTCGGGGAGCTCCCCGATCCGGGGGACCCGGCCACCTTTGCCGCCGCCACCCTCAATCATGCCTTGAAAGAAGAAGGCTGGCACCGGCAGATGTGGGAGTATTATCGGGAGCTTTTGCTTCTGCGCCGGGAATTGCGCTCCCGGGCCGGGCTCCAGGCGGGCGCCCGGGAGGTTATGGGCTACGAAAAGGAAAAGCTCCTGGTGGTGCAGCTTCAGGGCGAATCAGGGCAGGCGGTGATGACTTTCCATTTCGGCGATCTTCCCCTGGACCTCTTCCTGCCCTGGCCGGAGGGGGTGTGGCGCCTGCGCCTGGAGTCCGCCGCCCCCATGTGGGGCGGGCCGGGCCCCCAGGCCCCGGGGGAGCTCCGCAGCGACGGCCGGGTGCGCTTGAGCCTCCGGCCCCACTCCTTGGCGGTGTATCTGGGGGAGGAGGGCTGATGGAGCGCTACATCTGCATCCATGGGCATTTTTATCAGCCGCCCCGGGAGAATCCCTGGCTGGAGGACGTGGAGCTGGAGGATTCCGCCTACCCCTACCACGACTGGAACGAGCGGGTGGCGGCGGAGTGCTACGCCCCCAACACCGTCTCCCGCATTCTGGACGGCGAAGGCCGCATCGTGCGCCTGCCCAACAATTACGCCTCCATCAGCTTCAATTTCGGCCCCACCCTGCTGGCCTGGATGGCCGCCAAGGCCCCGGAGATCTATGAGGCCATCCTGGAAGCGGACCGGCTCAGCCAGCGGCGCTTTTCCGGCCACGGCTCGGCTCTGGCCCAGGCCTACAACCACATCATCCTGCCCCTGGCTACGCCCCGGGACAAATACACCCAGATCCTCTGGGGCATCCGGGACTTTGAGCAGCGCTTCGGCCGCCGGCCAGAAGGCCTGTGGCTGCCGGAGACCGCAGTGGACCTGGAGACCCTGGACATCATGGCGGAGCTGGGGCTGAGCTTCACCATCCTGGCCCCCCACCAGGCGGCCAAGGTCCGGCCTCCGGGGCAGGAGTCCTGGCACGAGGTCAACGGCGGCCGCATTGACCCCACCATGGCCTACCGGGTGCGGTTGCCCTCGGGTCGCAGTCTCGCCCTCTTCTTTTACGACGGCCCCATCTCCCGGGCAGTGGCCTTTGAGAATTTGCTCAGCCGGGGGGAGGACCTGGCGGCGCGGCTGTTGGGAGCCTTCTCCGAAGACCGCCCCTGGCCCCAGCTGGTGCACATCGCCACCGACGGGGAAACCTACGGCCACCACCATCACCACGGGGACATGGCCCTGGCCTACGCCCTCAATTACCTGGAGGCCCAGGAGGGGGTGCGCCTCACCAACTACGGGGAGTATCTGGAGCGCCACCCCCCCACCTGGGAGGTGGAGATCATTGAAAACACTTCCTGGAGCTGCAGTCACGGGGTGGAACGCTGGTGGCGGGATTGCGGCTGCAGTGACGGCGGCCCGCCCCACTGGCGCCAGGACTGGCGCACCCCCTTGCGGGAGGCTCTCGACTGGCTCCGGGACACCCTGGCCCCCCGCTTTGAGACCGCGGCCGGGCGTCTGCTCCATGACCCCTGGGCCGCCCGCAACGACTATATCCGGGTCATCCTGGACCGCAGCCCCGAAACCCTGGCGGAATTTCTGTCGGCCCACGCCCGCCGGGAGCTCTCACCCGAGGAGACCCAGATCGTCCTCAAACTCCTGGAGATGCAGCGCCATGCCCTGCTCATTTACACCAGCTGCGGCTGGTTCTTTGCCGAGCTCTCGGGCCTGGAGACGGTGCAGGTGCTCAAATACGCCGGCCGGGTGGTGCAGCTGGCCCAGGAGCTCTTCGGCGATGAACTGGAAGCGGCCTTTCTCAAGCGCCTGGCCGCGGCCAAAAGCAACCTGCCGGAACACGGGGACGCCCGCCGCCTCTATGAAAAATTCGTGCGCCCGGCCATGCTGGACCTCCTCAAGGTGGGGGCCCATTATGCGGTGAGCTCCCTGTTTGAGGACTACCAGCCCCGGAACCGCATCTTTTGCTACACCGTGGCCCAGGAGGACCATCGGGTCTCCGAGGTGGGCAAGGCCAAGCTCGCCCTGGGCCGCATCGAGGTGACCTCGGAGATCACCCTGGAGTCGCTGAAGGTGAGTTACGCGGTGCTGCACTTCGGCGATCACAATCTCTGCGGCGGAGTCCGGCCTTTCCAGGGGGAAGAGGCCTACGGCCGCCTGGTGTGGGAGATCACCGAGGCCTTTTCCTGGGCGGATTTCCCGGAGACCATCCGCCGCATCGACCGCCATTTTGGCGAATCCACCTATTCCCTCCGGTCCCTGTTCCGGGATGAGCAACGCAAGATCCTGGAGCAGATCCTGGCGGTGAGCCTCCAGGAAATCTGGGACCTGTACAGCCGGGTCTTTGCCCACCAGGTCCCCCTCATGCGCTTCCATAAGGAGCTGGGGGTGCCGCTCCCCCGTCCTTTGCAGGTCACGGCCGAGCTCATTTTGAACTACCAGCTCACCAAAGCCTTTCAGGCACCCCGGCTGGACCTGGAAAATATCCGGGCCCTGATGGCGGAGGCCAGGCGCCTGGACGTGCCCTTGGAGGGCCGGCGTCTGGAATACGCCGTGCGCCGGGCCGCCGAACGGCTGATGCAGACATGGTCTCAAGCCCCCGATGATCTGGAAGTCTGCCGAGATTTGCTGGAAGTGGTGCGCCTCTTGCCGGAGCTCTCCTTTGAGGTGAATCTCTGGCGGGTGCAAAACCTGTGGTACGAACTGGCAGGCAGCGTTTATCCGGAAAGACAGCGTCGGGCCCAGGCGGGCGACCCCCAGGCCCTAAGGTGGACGGAGCTCTTCCTGGACCTGGGCCGGGAGCTGGGCTTCAGCCAGGCGGCCCTGGCGCACCTGGCGGCGGAGGCCCCATGAGCGCCGACGCCATCCCCGCCGCCACCTACCGCCTGCAATTCCACCACGGCTTCCGCTTCATCGCCGCCCAGGCCCTGATTCCTTACCTCCATGATTTGGGGATTTCCCATCTTTACGCCTCCCCCTTTTTCAAGGCCCGGCGCCGGAGCCTGCACGGCTATTCCGTCACCAACCCCCTGGAAATCAACCCGGAGCTGGGCTCCCGGGTCTCCTTCACCGCCCTCACCCGGGCCCTGAAGGCCAAGGACATGGGGCTGATCCTGGACATCGTCCCCAATCACATGGCCTTAAGCCCCGACAATCCCTGGTGGCAGGAGGTGCTGGAGGACGGCCCCGCCTCCCCTTATGCGGTCTTCTTTGACATCGACTGGCAGCCCCCCCAACGCTTCCTCGCCGGCAAGGTGCTGCTCCCCATTCTGGGCAGCCCCTACCACCAGGCCCTGGAGAATCAGGAGCTCAAGCTCACCCTGGAGCCGGAGGGTTTTGCCGTTCATTACTACGATTTGAAATTCCCTTTAGATCCTCGCACCTACAGCGTCGTTCTCAGTCACCGCCTGGAGGAGCTCACGGCCGAGCTGGGGCCGGAGGACCCTGCCCTTTTGGCCCTACAGGGGCTCATCACTTTAAGCCGGCACCTGCCGCCCCGGAGCGCCACCGGCCGCAAAAAGCTTCAGGAACGCCAGCGCACCAAGCAGATCCTCAAAAAAAACCTCTGGCTCAACTACCTCACCCAGCCCGCCATCCGCCGCTTCGTGGATGGGAATCTGGCCCGCTTCAATGGCATCCGGGGGGAGGCCGCCAGCTTCGATCTCCTGGACCGTCTGCTCAGCCTGCAGGCCTATCGCCTGGCGTGGTGGCAGGTGGCCCTGGATTTCATCAATTATCGCCGCTTTTTCAGCGTCAACGACCTCATCGGGCTCAGGGTCGAGGACCCCCAGGTCTTCGAGGCCAGTCATTCCCTTCTGTTTACCCTCATCCGGGAAGACAAGATCGCCGGCCTGCGCATCGATCACATCGACGGCCTCTTTGACCCCGCCGCCTATCTGGGGCGGCTGCAGGAGCGGCTGGCCGCCTCCAGGGGCGGCGGAAACCCACGATTTTTCGTGGTGGTGGAAAAGATCCTGGCCCCGGAGGAGACTTTGCCTTCGGACTGGCCGGTGGCCGGCACCACCGGGTATGATTTTCTCGACCGGGTCACCGGCCTCTTTGTCCACCCCGGCGGCTGGGACAAGGTCCGGCGCATCTACGCCCGCTTCACCGGCCTGGCGGACTCCTGGCCGGAGGTGGTCTACGAGAAGAAGAAGCTGGTGCTGGAAAGCCTCTTCGGCGGCGAGCTGGAGAACCTGGGGCATCAATTGCGGCTCCTGGCGGAGCAGGACCGCCAGGCCCGGGACATCCCCCGGGCGGATCTCAAAGAGGCCCTGGAGGAGATCATCGCCTCCCTGCCCCAATACCGCACCTACATCCGCAGCCTGGAGGTAGGGGCAGCGGACCAGGCCTGCCTGGAGCGGGGCCTGGCCGCCGCCCGCCAGCGCCGCCCGGAGCTCAATCCCCTGGCCCTCAATTTCCTGCGCCGGGTTCTGCTCCTGGACTTTCCCCCACACCTCCCCGAAGAGCAGAAGCGGGAGTGGCTCCAGTTTGTCATGCGCTGGCAGCAGTTCACCGGGCCCATCACCGCCAAGGGCCTGGAGGACACCGCCCTCTATGTCTATCATCCCCTGGCGGCGTTGAATGAGGTGGGCACCGCCATGGAGGCGGTGACGCCGGCGGCCTTCCACGCCTTCAACGCAGCCCGCCACGCTGCCTGGCCCCATACCCTGAACGCCACCTCCACCCATGACACTAAGCGCAGTGAGGACGTGCGCCTCCGCCTGACGGTGCTCTCCGAGATCCCCGAGGAATGGGAGGCCCGCCTCAGGCGCTGGCGGGCCCTCAACCGCCACAAAAAGCGGCAGGTCCGGGACCGCACCGCGCCGGACGCCAACGAGGAATATTTTATCTACCAGACGCTCCTGGGGGCTTGGCCGCTGTTGCCGGGGGAGCTCTCCGCCTTCCCCGAGCGTCTGGCCGCCTATCTCATCAAGGCCCTCCGGGAGGCCAAGGTGCACAGTCACTGGACCCATCCGGATGAGGAGTATGAAGGAGCCCTGCTGGCCTTTGTCCGGGAGCTGTTGAAGGACACCCCGGAGAATGATTTTCTCCGGGATTTCCTGGAATTCCAGGCCTTGCTCGCCTGGTGCGGCGCCCTCAACTCCCTCTCCCAGGTGCTCCTCAAGATCACCGCCCCCGGCATCCCCGACTTCTACCAGGGCACGGAGCTGTGGAACCTCAGCCTGGTGGACCCCGACAACCGCCGGCCGGTGGATTTCCGCCGGCGCACCCAGATGTTACGGGAGCTTAAGCGCAAGGCCGCCCGGGGCAAGACGGCCCTCTTTCCGGAGCTATGGGCTCACTGGCGCCGGGGAGAGATCAAGCTATATGTCACGGCCATGGCCTTAAACTTCCGCCGCGCCCACCTGCCCCTGTTTCTGGACGGGGACTATCTCCCCCTGGCGGCCCAGGGACCCCAGGCGGAGCGGCTGGTGGCCTTCGCCCGCCGGCTGGGGGAAGACTGGGTGGTGGCGGTGGCGGGCCGTTTTTTTGCCGGGTTGGGGGAGGTAGGCCGCTATTCCGGGGGCGATCCCTGGCGGGAGACCGTGCTCCTTTTGCCGCCAGAAGCCCCGTCCCACTTCGAGGAGGTGCTGAGCGGCCGCCTGCTCACCGCCACCGCCGGTCAGGATACCCGCCATTTGCCCGTGGAAGAGCTCCTGGCGCACCTGCCGGCCGCCCTCTTGCGGGGCCGCCGGAAATCATGACAGACGGGCCTTGGAGAAGACCTGCCCCTCTCACCCCATCACCTCAAGGTCCGGGCGCAAGGATGATTTCCCCCCGGGCCAGGTCCTGATCGCAGGCATATTTCCGGCATGCTGTGCCTGCGGGGAGGCGAAAGGCCTTCCATCATTTAGATAAAGGAGCCCCCGGTCCTGGGTCTCACTGAGGCCCGCTCCCGGCCTCCTTCAGGGCGGGGGCACCCGGGTCCACCGGTTCTATTTAATGAGACAAGGGAAGGGAACCTTGCGGGGAAGGAAACCACCCCCCTCATAAAGGTAGCGGGCCTGAACCAGGTCTCACGGGGGTCCGGCAGTCCTCCAGTCACCTTAAAAGGCCCAAAGGGGAAAGGCCGATGCTGCGAACCCTGTAAGAGGGAAACGAAAGGGGAGGAAGCCCTGCTCCAGATATGCCCGTCACACCTGAGCCTAAGGCTTTGGTGGGCCGGTGCAGTTTCGCCACAGGAAATCTGGAATTCGGGGGGAGAGCGGGGAACGAAGCCAAGCTCTTGAAATTACTGGTGCCTGGGGCCGGACTCGAACCGGCACGGGGAAACCCCCGAGGGATTTTAAGTCCCTTGCGTCTACCCGTTTCGCCACCCAGGCTTTGTGTAATTTCAATAAGTTATGGCAACCTCCCCTTTCAGAATCCGAGCCTGGTGAATATATAGGTGAATATCATTCCGGTTTTGCTCCTGCAAGGGCTCTTAGCTCGTCCCTGCTCACCGTATTATACCTTTTGAAGACCATCAAGGTCTTGTGGCCGGTAGCCGCCATGATGCGGAAGTAGTCATGGCCCGCCAGGCGCCAATTGTTGATGGCCGTGTGGCGCAGATCATGAAAGGTGAAGTCCTCAATCCCCGCCCTCCGGCAAGCAGCCTCGAACGCCTCCCTTATGGACTTGATTTCCCTCCCCTCCTTGGTGAATACCTGGGCGTGGGGCAACCCTCGCGGCATAGCCCGTAACATCTCCACCAGCTCCCGATTCAATGGGACCAGCCGTCCCTCATTGGTCTTGGTGTCCTCCGGCCGTAGCCTGATGAAACCATCCCGCAAATCCACCTGGCCCCAAGTCAGTCCCAGGATCTCCCCCCGCCGCATGCCCGTGTGATAGGCAAGCTTGATAATGGGCTTCAGGTACCCCGGGCAGGCCGCTAACAGCCGGGCATATTCCTCCGGCGTAAGCACCCGGTCTCGCTCATTGTTTTCCTTCAGCAGCCTCACCCCTTGGCAAGGGTTGCGCTCCGCCTTGCCGTTGCGCACCGCCTTGGAGAAGATGGTTTTCAGGCAGGCCACTTCCCGGTTGACCGTGGCCGGAGTCGTGAGGGTGTACGAGGTGCGCCCGGAGGGTTCCGACAGACGCTTTTGCCGGTAGGCCTCCACTAGGGCAGGGGTGATGTCCTTCAAATACCTCTCCCCGAAAAATGGGGAAAGGTTCTTTAAGCTCCGGCGATCACGGTCGTAACTCCTTTTGGCCTTCACCTCCGGCAGGTCCAGATACCAAGCCGCCAGCTCAGAGAACCGCGTCACCGCGTCGGGACTTTTCCGGATATGACGCCCCTCCACCTTGGCGGAGAGCACCTCCCGCAACCGTTGTTCCGCTGCGGCCTTGTTCGGCCCGATGCGCTCCCGGCGAAGATGCTTTTCATGGTCGTAATATTCGATCCACCAGGCCCGGCCGGAGAATTTGGTCAAGGCCAAGCCGCATTTTTTACAGACCTTCTCTTTCTGACCGTTCCGCCGCTTGCAATTTGGGCATTCAATCAGCAGTCCCATCCTGGCCTCCTTTCTGAAAACGATGTTCGAGAGCCTCCAGAGCCAGGGGCAAAAGCGGGGGGATCTTCCTTTTTCCCCACTCCCAGAAGGCTACCGCCATGGGGGTGACCCCCAGGAGGCCTGCCAACTGCCGCTGACTCAAGCCGTGCCGCCGCCGCCAGGCTTTCAGGCCCTCCTTATCCATGCTTTAAAAATAATACATTGTTATATTTTGTCAAGGAAAAAATTGTAAAAATCTGGCAACCCCTTGAAATCCTCGCGTCCAATTCGTCCATATAAAATTATTTTATTGAATTCAACAGGTTATAAAGGACTAACGCCAGGGATGGGACGCGTTCCTCATCGTCCCGGCGATCGGTAAAATAGGTTTCCTCCCTTCGCAATTCCTGACAACCTCAGGAACCTCGATAAGTTAATTAATATCTTTATGGGTTAAGTTTTGATCCACTACGCAACGACGCTGAAAACCTCTGAAATCCATGGCATGGAAACCCGCATCTGCTCTCCCATTAAGAGGTGTTTACCTTGCTGAAAGAGATTCCCCCAGTGGGGTTATTCCCTTTCCTCGACTTTCCAGACTTTATATCAATACGAACATTGCAGGCTAACAGAAAAGGGAGAAGCCCCCAAAACAGGGTTGCGGCATGGGCCAGGGAAGGGTCGATAGATTATTTTTGCCCACTACCCTTGCAGCTCCTTAACTGTAATTTAAGTAGAGCTTATGACCTTACGGAAAAGGGCTTTGTGGTGGGGGCTTGTGAACCGACGAATCCGGACGGCCGCGGTGATGTGGTTTCGGCCGCCAGAGGCAGGGAGGCGGTTTGTAGACAGTCCCCTGAAGTGAGGCGCACCCAGCGATGTGAAGACAGGCTCAATTGCAAAACCGGGGATGGGACTCCCTCCCCCCCCTGGTTAAATATGGTGGGCAGGGAAATTTCTAATAATTTATCAATGGATATGGAAAAAGTTTTAAAACGGAGGCCCGATGGGACTTTCCCACCTGGCCTCTTGAAAGCGGTATGAAGAAGAAACTTCAGCGGAAAATAATAAATTATAGCTTAAACAATATATCTTCTATGCTTTTTAAGATAGATGATAAATTATAATTTAAGACTAAAATAAAATGGCTAATATAGTCGGGAACTTTTCTAAGGCCATTTTTTTAAACTAATATTATCTTACCTTTATGGAATCAGTATATTAAAGCAAATCAATTTATTTTAAATAAATTTAAAGATTAGTAATTCAATTTAGTAATATATTTTTAAATTATAATAATAATTTATTTTTTAAAAGATATTATTATTTAAATGCATTTCTTTTTTAAATTTTGTTCGCCCAAGATTAAATGTAAACGTTAATATAATGTTGTTTATTTTCATGTCGTTATGTTTGCCAATTATATTTTGGGTGGACACTATTGGATTCATTTTACTGAGCGCCTGTCAAATGTAGTCTTCATCAATCTTTTTATAAATTGGCATCGAATAATCACCCTATATATCCAAAAGCCATTAGCCTTTCACGTGCAACTTCACGTTCATGGTCTGAAAAAAGGGGGTTCCATTTTTCGTTTAGGATTAAAGCTTCTACAGTCAGATCGAGCCTACCGCGTTCCCAGAGTGCAATGTATCCCTCGGAAATACTAGAAGAAAGGAGCTTTTTTGCGGTTTTTACTCCCCCATAACTTTGGAGCATCTGTAAAAATCTGGTCGCATTATAACCAGTCTCCACTAATGCACGACGGTAAATTTTTAACATTTCCCGATATAATTCTCGTTCAAGTTCATTCATATCCATTAAGTGACCCAATTCTACTTGTTTAAATGATATATGGTGCATTTTTTGTTAATGATTTCACTTGCTGACTTCCACACGCAAAATCCAAATGACTTCATAAAATTATGGCGCCAAGATCGACTGAATAAGAATATATTAAAGTATAAATATTATTTGCTAATTCACCAGCATGCTAAAAACCAATTTATTTATTTTTATTAAAATCATATATTGTTAGCCTTTATATATAATATTAATAATAACGCTTTTATAAATAATAAAATTGCTGTTCGAGGTTTCTAATGTTGGGTGAAAACGCTAAAACATCCAGAAATAATAGATAAAGCACTCATAGAGATAATGATGAAAGCATAGAAAAAAATATTTTAAAGAATCGGAATTGAATATTTTGCCGCTAATATTTTCATAAAAATGAACCTATATCTGCATTAATGAGTGAGATATAATTTATTGTGGATACGATATTTTATTAATTTTTTATGATAAAAACAAAATGTAAATTATTTAATTGATTACAACATTATTTTATCAAAAATAAGTATATTTTTCAATCCCCTTCTAACTTATCATATTAATTCATAAATTCTGATTTCTTAATTATTTAAGATGGTTATATTTTAAGATAACCCTAAATTGAAATAAGACAGCAATTAAAAGAAGCAGTCGACCTCGTCCTTGATTGTGGTTATTGCTATGGCTGAAATGTGATTGACCTAAAGTTGAGTCTTACTTAATTATAATAATATAAGTTTTTTTGATGTATTTTAAAATAAATTATTTATCCTTACGCATTAAATTGCATTATGCACAAACCATTTTACTTCATATTTGTCATTTTTTATTATAGTCTGTGTCAAAAGTTTTGAGTTGTATATAAGATTTATTACCCCGCACATCTCCTTTACCGAGGCCGTGGCTTCGACATATAGAAGGAGGGGTTGTTAGGGGCGGGGGAGGAGCCTCCACACTTCCGATTCTCCCTTCAAATTCGGGAGAGTCCCCGGAGAAAATCACTTTCCAAACCGCCTGGCGGAGCATCCGCTGCCCCTTGACAAATCATCGATTCGACGGTTTCCGGGGGCAGGGTTTCATGAATCAAGATGCTATTTTATAATTTACATAATAACAGTAGATGCTATATTATGGACATTAATGGCCGAAAGGGAATACAGCATCGGGGAGCTGGCGGCGCAGGCCAAGGTGAGCCGGCGCACGGTGAGGTTCTATGTGGTCCTGGGGCTCATCTCGCCGCCCACTGGGCGGGGCCGAGGCCGCCATTACACCGACCGGCACCTGGAGGAGATCCTGGCCACCCGCACCCTACAGGATAGGGGGTTATCGTTGGCGGAGATTCAGGCCCGGAAGGGGTCCGAGGGCTTGACGGCCCTCTTGGCCGCCACCGGCCCGCCGGTGTTATGCCCCGAGCTTTACACCAAAATCGAGCTCTCCCCCGGGGTGTGGCTGGAGTTCCGCCATGAGGCCGCGGCCTTAACACCGGGGGAAATCATGGAGCTTGCCCGCCGTTGCCGGGAGATCATCACCAGCCAGGGGAGGAAATAGCCGATGGGAGAGATGGCTGCTGCCGGTTTGCCACCGCCGCCGGGGAACCGGTCCCGCTTAGGGGGGTCGCCATCCATGTGGCCGGACGGGGGGCCCGCCGCCCGGGTCAGCGTGGCGCAGAGCTACGTGAACGAGGAGGCCCAGGCCGTGGAGGTGGTTTATACCTTCCCGCTGCCGGAGGAGGCGGTGGTGGCCGGTTTTCAAGGGTCACCGACGGGCAGGTGGGAAACGAGGCGGAGAGCCTGGCCCTGGCGCAGCATCATTTGGGGCAGGCGGCCATCTACCCCGTGGGCCTGGGCCGGAGCCCCAACGCTTATTTCATCCGCTCCCTGGCCAGGCTTTCCGGCGGCGTGGCCACCCTGGTGCATCCCCGGGATCGCCTGGAGCCGGTGATGGTGCGCCTGATAGAAAAGATCGCCACCCCACCCTTCCATCCCGTGGAGGTGGACTGGGACGGTCTGACCCCGTAGCTTGAGGCCCCCCAGCCCCTGCCGCCCCTTCACCAAGGGGAGCTACCTCCTGGTCCTGGCGCGCTTTGCCGGCGCCGCCCCCGGGCGGGTCACGGTCCGGGGGGAAACCATACCTGGAAGCTAGTGCCAGCCGCCGCCGGGGAGGCCATCCGGGAGCTGGAGGACCGCCTCCTGGGCAGCTGGGGGTCGCCTCCCTAAGAGGAGCGGGAGCTCAAGGCGCAAGTCTTCTATTTGTCCCGGCGCTATTGCCTCCTCTCTTCCCTCACCAACTTACTGGTGGTGGCGGAGCGCCCCGGCGAGAAGGCGGGCGACATCGTCATGAGGCGCATCCCGGTGGCCCTGACCCAGGGCTGGGGCGGCATAGAGGCAAGTGTTCTTTATTCCAGGAATATCACGTCCTTCAGCACAGCCAAGAGAAGCAGAAGCATTGCCCCGTCGATTTACATGCTCAAATCGACTCAATCGGCGGCCTGGAACTCTTTAGAATACAATACTACTCCCCCACCGGACCGGGAGGAACAGGACTTGCGACGCCTCATCCAGGCGTCCGGTGTCTGGGAGTTGACCCCTTGGCTTGCCAAACAGGCGAGGATTAGCTTAAATAGATTGAGGAAACTGGCCCGCCAGCTTTCACTGCCCCGGGCAAAGGCGTAGCAGCTGCTGGCCACCCTCCTGGCTTGGTATCTTCTGCACACCCGCTTTCAGAAGTGGGAGGCGGAGTGGGCCCTGATGGCGGCCAAGGCGGAACGTTGGCTTCAGGCCCATTATCTCACGTTGCCGCCTCCGGGCCCTGTTGTGCTCCCCTGGCTGACGCAGGCCATGGCAGGCTCTCATCAAACCTCGGCGGAGGGATTCGACATGGAGGACGACAAGCACGGGAAACGCCCCTTGGGAGGACATTTGAGAAGCTAGTAGAATGAAAATCAAAGTAACTTAAACTTTTAAATTTTTTATCTTGAATAAAGAGATTGTACCTTTCAAGTGCGATAACTAGTTTCTCTACCGGGGCCCCGTAAACATAAATACCAAGCCCATTGCAATCCATAGATTCTCGGCCGTTAATTTTTTTAGCCTGGTTTTTGGCAGCAGGTATGGCATAGCTGGGTTCCTCGTAGGATATGGGCCTCCCCACTGTTATAGGCAACGAAGATCATTTTGACCTTGCTGAATTTTTTGTTTAATTAATCTTTTTGGAGACTTTAATGCTATTACTGTAGCTATTATAGAATTCCAAGGCTATTAGGCTTTAAATATTATTTTATTTTAAGCCAACATTCAAATAGGTGCTTTTTTAAACAGAATAACTCACTAACAATAATCTTTTTATTCCATTTGTTATTTACTTTATGATTGTTGGGTTCAATCGATAAACAGCATTTTTATTATATATATCTATAATGAAATATAAACATAATAATTATACAACACGACTACAAAAATGTGGAGCGCTATTAGCTGATATGCGTCTTCTTGTTCGTCATTGGAGCGATAAACTTAATTATGATAAGCAAATTCATGATTTTATCATTGAGAACATTTTAGGAAAAAAAACTAGGTCTCGAACAATTGACATATTACAAAGAGCTTTCTTCCAAAGATTTATAAAAGGGAATCCTCCCGAGTCGTGGAAAATTTTGCGACCATTAGAAGACCGTGATGTAAGTATAGATATCGTAAGTCCTATTTATTTCTGGATAACAAGTAGGTCTGAAAATTTAATATACGATTTTGTTACAGAGTTTCTTTATCATCGAATTAAAAGCCCCGATTTTTTGATTAGGACAGATGAAACTATACAGTGGCTAAGAAAGCAGCTGGCTGATAGGGGACAAATTTGGTCTGAAGCCGTCACCCTTCGGGTAGCCCGAGGTCTTTTGGCCGCTCTCCGTGATTTTGGAATTCTTCAGGGAAAATTAATAAAAAAAATCACTCCAATTTATTTGCCTTGTGAATCTTTTGCATATTTAGCTTTTGCTTTATTTTCTTTAAGAAACACGGGCAAGCGTCTTGTCATCCATCCCGATTGGCGACTTTTTTTCCTAAGCTCTTCAGGAGTCGAACATCTTTTTCTTGAGGCGCACCAAAATGGTTTCCTTCGGTATGCCGCAGCTGGGGAGATTCACTGCATAGAATTCCCGACGCAATCATTTGAGGGAATGGCCGATGTCATCCTTGGCAGAAGAGTTTAACGTCCTCGAGAATGATCTCATAAGCCAGCCCATGCGAATCAGCGCTTATCATGATCTTCCCTTTGCCATATTCCGCTATGACCCTAAAGATGAATTTAAGTGTCGCAAGCATATCAGGCTCCTATCCCTTTCTCTTGAAGCTAAACTTAATAAGAAAGTGACTTTAATATCCTTAGGGAAAATCCTCTGGAAGATTGTCGACGAGACTGAAGGCATGGATGCAATTATCAATACTGAAAAACAATTAGGTTTTACACGTGCCCAACAGACAGTAAATAGCCTTTTATTAGATCAGGATTTCCTCCCCTTAACTGATATTCTGGAATATCGCCTAAATAAATTAAATCCTGCCATTGATATCGTTTTTTTAGTGAGAGTCGGGGGCATTTCCCCAGCCATATATCGATGCTCTGCTTTATTAGATCAATTGCATGGCCGGGTTTTAGTGCCCATCATCCTTTTTTATCCAGGTTCCATCGAAGGCCAGACTTCACTTCGCTTTATGAACCTGCCTAATCGGAATAATGTGGGCTCTTACAATTACCGGGTAAAGATTTATGGAGGTAAATCATGACAATACGGGAACTCTTTGCAAAACCGATTGATCGCAAAATAGAAGAAGTTATCAAGGTTGAACAACATAATGAAGAAACTGTTTTAAATGAATTAAAAGAATATATTGTTACTCATTCAATCAAAGAACATTTTATTCATATTTTTGATGAGATTATTGAAGGTCATCTAAGCCCCAGGGAAGGCATCGGTATTTGGGTTTCTGGGTTCTTTGGTTCAGGAAAATCATCTTTTGCCAAAATATTAGGGTATACAACCGCAGCTATACCTGTCTACCAAAAGCCTGCCAGCGAAATATTTAAAGAACATGTCAAAGATGAAAAAATTAGCGGGCGGTTGGATGTTATCACCAGAAGCATACCAATGGACGCAGTCATCTTTGATTTGTCCATGGACCGCGGTGTGCGAACCGCCTCAGAACGCATTACTGAAATCATGTATAAGGCCCTTTTAAGAAAACTGGATTATGCCGAAGATTTTGATTTGGCGGAACTAGAGATTACCCTCGAACAAGATGGCTTATTAGAGACCTTCGTTAACCGCTTTGAGGAAATACACGGTAAGTCATGGAAGACCAGGCGCAAGCTGGGCTTGGCTATCAATGAAGCCAGCGTTGTTTTACATCAATTAGACCCAAAGACTTATCCACAAGCAGATTCTTATGCCCGCTCTATAGGCACAGGTAGAGCCGACATTACCGCCAATAAATTGGCGGAGAGGGCCTTCGAATTGGCAGAGCGCAGGCGCCCTGGCAAGGCCCTCATTTTTATTATCGACGAAGTCGGGCAATATGTCTCCCGCAGTGTCGAAAAAATGTTGGACCTCCAAGGTTTGGTGCAGGCATTTGGCATGGAAGGGAAAAATCGGGTGCAACAGAGGAAAGCCGTCTCTCCTTTCTGGATCGTTGTTACCTCTCAGGAGAAACTTAATGAGATTGTTGACGCCCTGGATTCCAAGAGAATCGAACTGGCCAGATTACAAGACCGCTTCCGTATTACCATTGATATAAAACAATCAGATATTCCTGAAATTACTGGTGAACGCATTTTAAAGAAGAACCCTATTGGTTACCAAAAACTGTCCGAACTTTTTGAGGCCAACCAGGGGCGGCTTAATACTTTCTGCAAACTGGAGCGCACTAGCCGGAAAACCTCAATCGATAAGGATGAATTCATCAGACTCTACCCCTACCTGCCTTATCAAATTGATCTCTGCATTGACATAGTAGCTGGGTTGCGACTCAAGAGGGGAGCATATCGTCATATCGGAGGTAGCAACCGCACCATCATCAAGCAGGCCCAGGAGATGATGATAAATCCCCGCACTATGTTGGCTGATGCCCCCATCGGCACGCTGGTCACTTTAGATAAAGTTTACGAACTCTTATACCTGGGGAATCTTCTACCAACTGAAACCACCCGGGAAGTTGACGAAGTGCCTAAACTCCTCCCTGGCAATGATATGGCATTGAAAGTAGCCAAAGCCATCGCCTTGCTCGAGACAGTCAAAGACCTTCCTAAAACCGTGCATAACCTGGCAGTAGTGCTTCATCCCTCGGTGACCTCTGACTCCGTCAAATCAGAAGTGGAAAATGCAATAAAGGCTTTGGAAAAGGCCCAGGTTATTCGCGACTCTGAGGAAGGTTATAAGTTGCTTACTGTTCAGGAAAAAAATTGGGATACCAAAAGAAGAGGATTGGAACCCAAGCCTGCGGACCGTAAGCGCCTTTTGAAAGAAATTGTAAAGGAAATTTTCAGCGATCCCAAGATCCGAACCTATAGGTATAAAAACCTCAAATTATTTAAACTGTCTCTTTCGGTGGAAGGCGACATTGTAGATGCCGAAGGTCAAGTTCCCCTCCAAATATTGATAGCGGAGGAACCGGAAAACCTGGACGTTCGGATAAACGAAGGGCGGGAGGCCAGCATCGAAAAGACTGGTGAAATTTATTGGATAATCACTATTGGCGAGGATATCCATGAAAATATAACGGAACTCTTTAGATCGAGCGAAATGATCGGAGAGTATGAACGCCTTGCTGCCCAAGGAAAACTTACTCCCGAAGAAATATCTTGTTTAGTGGAGGAAAAAAATCGTCGGGAACGTTATCAGCGAGAGCTACGCACAGCATTGAGTCAGGCCTTGCAATCCGGGAGCGGGTTTTTCCGTGGAGTTCAACGGGATGGCTCATCCCTAGGCCAATCCATCTCGGAAGTCTTCGGTCAGCTGATGGATTGGACTATACCCGCTCTCTACCCCAAGTTGGAAATGGGGGTTCGCCATCTAAAGGGAGATGAGGCGGAAAAGTTCCTCACAGCCGCCAACCTGAATGCTCTTCCACCCGTCTTTTACGATGGGAATCAGGGATTGAACCTGGTAACTAAAGAGGGTGCCAAGTTTGTCCCCAATCTCTCTGCCGAGATCTGCAAGGAAGTGCTTGCCTATTTAGTCCGAGAACATAAATATGGCAACAAGATAACCGGCAAGACGCTAGAAACTCATTTTCAAGGACCCGGCTATGGCTGGGACTTGGATGTGATCCAATTGGTTATGGCAGTACTCCTCCGGGGAGGTGCGGTGGAGGTAACCTACCAAGGACGTAGATATAGCAACTACTTAGACCATTCGGCTCGGTTACCCTTCACCACAAAACCCGCCTTTCGTTCTGCCTCTTTTGCCCCCCGGGAGCCCCTTGATCTTCGAACCTTGGCCGAGGCCGCTCGGCAGTACGAAGAAATCACCGGCAAGGAAGTAGATGTGGAAGAAGGTGCCATAGCCCAGGCCTTCAAAAAACTAGCCGCAGAAGACCGGGAGCAATTATTGCCCCTGGTAGCTCGCATGCATGCCTTAAAACTGCCAGGTCTGGAATTCATGGAGACCTACCTCCAGAATGTTGAAGGCATCCTGGAGATGCCCGCCGACACCTGCGTAAAGACCTTGGCCGCCGAGGGCAAAAGTTACCGGGAAGCCCGTTGCCGGAGCGGGCGCTTGGCCGAGGCTACCTCCGAAAAGAATCTTGAAATTATTAAGAATGCCCGTGAGCTCCAGATCATGTTCACCCGCTCGCCTGGGTTATTGGATAAGCTCCAAACTGATGGGAATATTAAATTAAAATTCCAGGAACTCGTTGACATCCTTAATTCTGAGACCTTTTATGAATCCTTAGAAGCTTTGCGTCTGGCTTCGGCCTATATTACCAAGGCTTACGGCGATCTTTACCGGGAAACTCATGTACGTCGTGCTGAGGTATATGGCCAAGCCTTAGAAAGTGTCAAAGGTATGCCGGAATGGGCGGCTATCTCGGCAGACCCCTCCATCAGCGAGACAGAGCGCCAGGCTGTGCTCTTACCCCTGACTCAACGCGCAGAGCATGACCTGGATTTCCCCGAGGGAGCTGAGACTTGCGGAGCCTGTGGAGCTACCATCTCCCAGATGGAGACCGACATCAGCGTCGTGGAGGCTATCAAGGACGGCGTCGTTAAACGGGTTTTAGAATTGTTCGCTCCGGAAGAGAAAATCGAGCGGGTTCGGGTCTCCACTTTGTTTTCCGGGAAGCTGGAAACTCTAAATGACGTGAACACGGTTATCGAACAATTAAGAGACTACCTTGAAAAACTGGTCTCCCAGGGCGTCAAGGTGCTATTGGAGTAAGCCATGCACGCCCTTACCCTTTTCAACCAGAATTTTGCGGTGGCCGAGAGCCTCTTGGAGCTCTATCATCTATTCCATGGACTGCAGAGGAAGGACTTGCATGAGGATCTGCGGCTGGCCATCTGCTCTTTTTGGGGTGCCCCCGAGAATACCGCCATCCGTCCGCACGTGAACGACCGGGTGCTGCTTTTGGCCAGGGCTGTCACTGCCGTCCCGGAATCACTTACCCTGGAAGGTGCCTTGACTTTCTCTTGCGGCAGACGGTAGTAGTGGCCTGTACCGCCCTGGAGGCCTTCTTTTGGGATGTGCTGCGGGAAAATGTTCTCACCGTGGTCAAGGCCAGGCGGACCGGCGCGGATGAATCACTGCGCAACCTGACCTTTACCCTCGGCGACTACATTTCCATTCAGCAATATGACGATCCGGATCTGAGGCTCAAGCAGATCATCCTGAAAAATTTCGAGCGAGGCACACTCTATGATGTCAATTCCATCGATAAAGTAGTCCAGACCCTGACCGTGAGAAATTTTTGGGAACAGATTGAAAAAAACACCAAGACTCCCGCTGGCGAATCGCGCCGCTACATCGAGGACCTTATTTGGCGCCGGAATCAAATCGCTCACCGCGCCGACCGGCCTGACGAAGGTGAGGAAGCCGATCCTTTAGGGCTCCGCGCCATTTCTTTTGCCTGGACCAATCAGCGGGTGCAGACGTCCAGGACCCTGGTGACCGCCAGTGCCAACCTGTTTCGCCGGGTCATCAAACGCCTGGAAGACGATATCCGGGTGGCGGAAGAGCAGGCCGAGGCCCGGCGGCTGGCCAAGTTGGGCTGAGTTTAGCATCATCGCCTCCATGCAACTTTAGGCACGCTTAAGGACTTAGAAGGAAATATCAATGCGGGCGGAAACCATCAGCAAGGTGCATGATTTCACCCTGGAAGCCAGGGCGCTGCTGCAAAAAGAGGTGGAAGAGCAACTGGAGGGCATATACGGCTTGCTGCCCAACGGCCGCTGGGAGCCGGCGGACCGATACCCCGCGCTCCAGCAGATAGAGGAGGCGAAGGTTACCCGGAGCCGGCTGGAGCACTTTCTCCGGGATGAGCAGGCCGCAGGGGTGCAACCCGCCGACGCCCGGGACAAGCTGGTGCGGGAAGCTGCCTTCACCTGGCTTAACCGTCTGGTGGCCTTCAAGATGATGGAGGCCCGGGGGCTGATCCGGCAGAGCGTATCTAAAGGCCCTCAGTCCAATATGTTCAAATTCTGGCTGACGGAGCCGGGGAACGAGACCCATTACGAAAAGTATGAAAAAGGGGATTTGCCCCAGAACCCTCGGGGGGAAGGCCCACGGCAGGAGGCCTACCGCCATTTTCTCCTCTGGCAGTGCGGCCAATTGGCCCGGGAGATCCGGGTCCTTTTTGATCCCGACGACTTGGCCAGCCGCCTCTGCCCCCGCCCCCGGGCCCTCGCCCAGCTCATTGAATGGATGAATGCCCCGGACCTGGAGGAGGCCTGGGCCCCGGGCAATGAAGAGACCATCGGATGGGTTTATCAATATTTCCATGAAAAGGAGAAAAAGGAGGTTTTTGAGCGGTTATACCGGGAGAAAAAGAAAATACGCAAAGAAGATATTCCTGCGGCCACGGAACTGTTTACGCCACGGTGGATCGTCACCTGGCTGGTGCATAACAGCCTGGGCCGCTATTGGCTGCAGATGCATCCTGACAGCACCCTGGCTGATCGCCTTGAGTATCTGGTCCCCTTAGCGGGCGATGTACCCCCGGTTCCATTGAAGAAAGTCCGTGAAATCAAAATGCTGGACCCAGCCTGCGGCACCATGCATTTCGGGCTAGTAGCCTTTGACCTGTTTGCGGAGATGTACCGGGAGGAACTGGCCAAGGCAGGAACCCCCGGGTGGCCGGCTGAGCCCTCCGTGTCCCGGGAAGAGGAAATCCCTGCCGCCATTATTGGCCATAATCTTTATGGGTTGGATATAGACTTGCGTGCTGTGCAGCTTGCGGCCCTGGCCCTGTATCTCAAAGCCAAATCCCTCAACAGGGATGCCCAGATCAGGGAATCCCACCTGGCCTGCGCCTCGGTGCTCCCCTTTGACAAGGCGAAATTCTCTCATTTTCTGGAAGACCTGAGAGCAAAGAATGCCATTTACGCCCGCATTTTTGAGGGCATGTGGGAACATTTGCGGGACCTGGAGCAGGCGGGGAGTTTGAAACGGCTGGAGGTCCGGCTGCGCGGTCTGATTGCCGAGGAAAGAAAGAAGCTGGGGAACCAGCTGCCCCTGCTTTTGGGAGTGTCCCCCCAAGAATGGGAGGCCAACGGTGGCCGGCTGGAATTCTGGGACGCCGTGGAGAAACAGCTCATAGGGGTTCTGCATGATTTTTATCAGGCGCAAAAAAACCAAGGGCAGGACGAATCCCTGTTTACCCTTGAGACCCAAAAAGGCTTCCAGGTCTTGGATATCATGCGGCGGCGCTATGATCTGGTGGCCACTAATCCCCCCTATATGTCCCGGCGGAACATGAACGAGTGCCTGGCCGCCTTTTTGGCCAGGGAGTATCCTTATAGCAAAGGTGATCTCTACGCGGCCTTTATTGAACGCTGTGCCGAATTGTTACAGGAGCAAGGGCGGCTGGGCATGATCACCCAGCAATCCTTCATGTTTATCTCTTCCTATGAAAAGATGCGGGGAGAATTGCTGAGCCAGCACGCCATCGAAACCATGTGCCATGTGGGGCCGCGGGCCTTTGAAACCATTTCCGGCGAAAAAGTCAATACCACCCTTTTCATCCTCAGACGGGAGCCCAGGAGCGAACAACGCCAGGCGGCGGTGGGCACCTATTTCCGGCTGGTGAAGGAACCGGATGGCGAGAGCAAGCGCCGGCGCTTTGAGGTGGCGTTGGCAAAAGTCAAGGCGGGGGAGGACGACCCCCTGGTCTATCGCTATCGCCAGAGCGATTTCCCTGCCATTCCGGGAAGCCCTTGGGTTTATTGGATTAATAATAGTTTAAGAAGCTTGTTTGAAAACTTGCCTAAGTTACAAGACTTGGCCCCCCCTCGGCAAGGATTAGCAACATCAGATAACTTTCGTTTCCTTAGGTATTGGTGGGAAACAGGGATATCAAACATAGCATTTGATTGTCAAGACAGTAACGATGCTATAAATAGCAAAAAGAAATGGTTTCCACATATTAAGGGTGGAGGATTTAATCGATGGTATGGCAACTTAGAATATGTGGTTAATTGGTTACATGATGGCAGAGAGTTAAAATCTATTGTACCAGCATCTGTAATAAGAAACCCAGATTGCTACTTCTTGGAAGGGTTGACATACTCAAGGGTAGGGTCTGCAACACTTAATACAAGATTATCACCTCAAGGATTTATTTTTGACTCGGGCGCAGTATCAATTTTTAGATGCGACACCTTCTTGTTTTTAGCTATCATGAATTCAAAGATTGCAAATTATTTTGCAAGATTGATAAATCCAACTATCAATTTTCAGGTGGGGGATATAAAAAGAATTCCAATATGTTTAAATAAGAGTGAGAATCTAAAGGAATATGTCAAAGAAGCAATCTTATTAGCGAAAAGAAAAACTCAGCAGGAAGAGAATACTTATGAATTTATATGTCCGCCTGATTGGTTAAAGGGGATTGAAGAAAGGGCCACTCTTTACAAACTCGAGGTTGAGGTCCAGGGGAAAATTGATCAGGAGGTTTATCGACTTTACGAAATCAGTGAAGCTGACCGTGAAGCCATTGAAGACGAATTAGCTGAGGCCAAGATTGCCGAAGAAGAAACAGATGAGGGAGAAAATGAAAGCGAAACGGCCTCACCAGAAGAGACGACAGAAGAAGCCCCTCTCACCCAAGAAGACTTAGCCCGCCAATGGCTCAGCTATGCCGTGGGCATCGTGCTGGGGCGCTTTGCCCCGGGGGTGGAGGGCGCCTTGGGCCGGGGCAATTTTGCCCCGGAGGTGGCGGCCCAGTTGCGGGCCCTGGCGTCTCCGGAGGGCATTTTGGTCATGGATGAAGGCCACCCTGACGACCTGACGGCCCGGGTCCTTAAGGCCCTGACCCTCATGGTGGGGGAGGAGGAAGTGGCCCCCCTGGTGCAGGCCGCCACAGGCAAAGGCGGCCCCCCTGAAGAACTCCTGCGCCAGTATCTGGAGCGGGAGTTTTTCAAGCGCCACATCCAGCAGTACCGCAAGCGGCCGGTGTACTGGTTCTTGCAATCGCCCCGGAAGAAATATGGCCTCTGGCTCTTCCACGAAAAACTGACCGCCGACACCCTCCTGCGCCTGCGGTCCCACTACGTGGAGCCCAAGATCAATCTCTTGCAAAGCCGCCTGAAGGAACTCCAGGGCCAACGGGACCGAGCCGAAGGCCGGGAGCGGCGGCGTTTACAAAAGAAAATCGAAGAAATCCAGGACCTTCTGGAGGATGTGCGCCAGTTCAACAAGCACCTCACCTTCATCAGTGAAGTGCGGGGCTATCGCCCCCACCTGGACGACGGCGTGCTCCTGAACATGGCCCCCCTCTGGGAGCTCATCCCCTCCTGGCAGGCTGAGCCCAAGAAGGCCTGGCAGGAACTGGAGGCGGGCAAGTACGACTGGGCCTATCAGGCCATGGACCACTGGCCGGAGCGGGTCAGGGAAAAGTGCAAGACCAATAAGTCTTACGCCATTGCGCACGGCCTGGACTTTGAGTAAAGGGATATGGGCAAAGTTGTAGAGCATCTCCTCGCCCTGATCCAAAAGCAGGTGGATGAGCACGGCATCGTGGTCTGGTATGACCCTGGGGGGGTCTATGCCGAGGTGGCAAAGGAGCTGACCCTCCCTGACACTGCGGTGCTCCACTTTCAGGACAGCTTCTTTCGCCTGCGCCGGGAGATCGAACCCTTCCTGGAATTCGTGGATGACGAGGGCCGCATGCGGCCTGACAGTCACATCCCACCCCGCCTGGTGGTCTATGTGCCCTTGGCTCAGGCCGACACGGAATACGCCCTAGTGGAAGTGGAAAGCGCCGGGGTGGTCATGGCCCCTGGGGCTACGCCCTGGCAACGCAATACGCGTCTTAGAGTCATCGCCGAGCACGTCTTCAAAAAGATTGCCCCGGAAAGTGCCGCGGACATCGCCCGCCAAGTGGAGGAAGGCCGCCTGAACCTCCGAGACCTGGACCAACTGTCCAGCGAAGTTGAACAAATAAGCACCGGCACTTTGAAGCTCATTTTCGGCACCGCCTCCCCTCAGGATGTGCTCCTGATGTTTGTTGCCACTCCGCAATATGATGAAGAACTGGAGAGGCGACAAGCCTTGCCGGAGTTGGCCAAGGTTATAAAAAGGGAGTTGGGGATCGAGGTGGAGGAGCAGGCCTCTCCGGCCATGGCCCGCCATGCGGTGCGGCGGACACTCTTGTTGACGGACTTTCTGGCCCCTCTGGCCTTGGCGGAGCACCCTGCTGTTTTCTCCCAGGTTCCCTTGCCTCAGGAGGAGCAACATTGCAGGAACGCCTGCCAACTCTGTCATGTCTGGCGCCAGCGCCTGGATTTTTTGGAAGCCTACCTGGCGGCCGCCCGCAACGTGGAGCAGGAGTTGGGGCTGGCGGCGTTGGACCTTCCCTGGGAAAACTTGGCCGCCGGCGAGACTTTTCCGGTGCTGGAAACCAAGCTCCTGGCCCAGGCGGAATCCCAAATTCTGGAGGGAAATCCCTTAAACGCGCTACATCTGGCCGAAAGGCGGAAAAACAGCTTCTGGGCCCGGCAGGAACCGTCCCTGCAACTGCGCTGGACCCTGGTGGAAAACAGTGCCCGAGTTATGATTTTGGGAGAGGCCATCAGGACCGAACTATCCAAGGTGAAAAAGGCCCCGGAAGCTCTATTTCGCTTATACACCCGGGAGACGGACCCCTGGTGCCAGCTGGACCGGTTGTATCGCCATTTGGAGCGGCAATATGCTAGCTTCGATCTGGAGCACCACCAGGACCCCGATCTGTTGGAAAAGGTTGTCGTACAGGTCCGGCAGCATTACAGCCTGACCGTAACGCAATGCACCGAGGCCCTGACCCAAGCCTTTGAAAAAGCTGGATTTAAGGTTTCCGGTTTTTTATCCCAAAGAAATATTTACCAGCAACAAGTCTTTCCTCGCCTCTTGGATAGGGAAAAAACGGCGTATGTCTTGGTAGACGCGCTTCGCTATGAAATGGGCCAGGAACTGGCGGAAGGACTACAGGAAGAATTCGAGGTGACTCTGACGCCGGCCATCGCCCAATTGCCCACAGTGACGCCGGTGGGGATGGCTGCGCTAATGCCGGAAGCAGAAAAAGGCCTGGAGATAGTGGAGGTTGCTGGCGGCAATGTGGCGATAACGGTGGGGGGCGCGGTGCTGAAAGATCGAGCCGCCCGAGTCAAATATTTGCAAGAAAAGGTCTCGAGAAAAATTGCGGTTTTAAAACTAAGGGACCTGCTTAAACCATCAAAGAAGCATCGACAGGAGATCAAAGAAGCAGACCTAATCCTGGTGACCTCTCAGGAAATTGACCGCTGGGGGGAGGAGACGGAAGACGAAAGCGAAGCCCGCCTTTACATGGACGAGGTTTTGGATAAGCTTCGGCGCGGAATCCGCCGGTTAGCCTCAATGGGAGTCCCCAACCTCGTGATCACGGCAGATCATGGGCATCTGTTTGGGGAAGCATTTGAAGGTGGGGCGGAGATGGACCCACCAGGTGGTAAGACTATCGCTCTTCATAACAGGGTCTGGATCGGCCAGGGGGGTAAAGCTGGGGATGGTTATGTAAGGGTTCTGGCTCATCATCTCGCAATGGGCGGCGATTTGGAACTGGCTTTCCCCAAGGGTTTGGCAGTGTTCAAGACCAGGGGGGTCACGGGGGCATATTGCCATGGCGGTATTTCCTTTCAGGAAATGGTCATTCCCGTAATTTCTTTGCGAGCTAAAGAACTGAGGCCCTATGTCCCCAAGACCACCAAGGTCTTGTTGGAAATGGATAAGACCAAGGTTACCACGCGGTTTTTCTCTGTAAAAGCCACTTATGGCCTGACAGGGCTGATGGGTGCTGAAGAGATCAGGATAAACCTCTCAGTTAGGGCTAACCGGAAGGAGGTGGGTTTTGCCGTCATGGCAGCCTATGGCTTTGAAGAGGGGACCAGAGAAATCGTGCTGCGACGAGATAAACCAAATGCCATCACCATTATGATAACCGAAGAGAACTTGACTAGCATCTCCGTGCATGCCTTAGATGCCATCTCTCAGGTGGAACTGGCCCGCCTGGAAAATATTCCGGTGGCCATTTACATCTGAGGGTGATTTATTGAAGGGGAAAAGTTTGACTTATGCCTGAACTTGATCGCAAAGCCACTTCAGTGTTTGCCGGGAAGGTAGTACGCAAAGATTTGGTCCGTAAAGTAAAAGTAGGTGCCAATGTGCCGGTTTTTGTGCTGGAGTATCTCTTGGGCAAATACTGCGCCACTGATGATCCTCTGGCCATTGAAGCGGGCTTAAGGGTGGTCAACTCTACCTTGGCGGAAAATTTTGTCCGCGCTGATGAGGCAAATAAAGCTCAATCCTTTGTCCGGGAGAAAGGCCGACATACCCTCATTGATAAGATAAAGGTACGATATTTATCAGAAGATGATAAATATTGGGCTGAGTTTTTGAACTTCGGACATAAATATGTACACATTCCAGAGAAATATATACGTGACTATGAGAGGTTGCTAATGGGGGGAATATGGGCCCAGGTAAACCTGCGCCATGAGTATGATGAGGAGGTTAAAGGGAAAAGGAGCCCATTTTGGATCGATGACTTGAAGCCTATTCAAATCGCCACCTTTGACCTGGATGAGTATCGCCATGGTCGCCTCCAATTCACCACAGATGAATGGCTTGATCTTTTAGTTCGGAGCATAGGTTTAGAGCCGGCACATTTCAATCGCAGACTCAAGCTTTTGTTTTTAGTAAGACTTATTCCCCTTTGTGAAGAAAGATATAATTTAATAGAACTTGGCCCCCGGGGAACTGGAAAATCATATGCCTATCAAGAACTCTCCCCTTATGTGATCCTTCTTACCGGACCCACCACTGTGGCCAACCTCTTTTACAATATTGCTACCGGCAAAATGGGCCTTGTAGGTTTGTGGGATGCGGTTGCCTTTGATGAAGTGGCCGATCTACAGAAAATGCCCAAAGAGGTTATAACCACCCTGAAAACTTATTGTGAATCAGGAGTTTTTGCCAGGGGAAAAGAGGCCCTCTCGGGAACCGCCTCTATCGCTTTTTTTGGTAATACCAACCAACCCATTGAGGTGATGACCCGTTATTCACACCTATTTACCCCCATGCCTGAGATCATTCGGGAGGATATGGCATTTTATGATCGCCTTCACTTTTATCTGCCAGGTTGGGAGGTTCCAAAAATGCGTATGGAGTTTTTCACTGGTCATTATGGATTTGTAGTAGATTACCTGGCTGAGGCCTTGAGGGAATTGCGCAAGCACAACTTTACCGAATTGTTGGATCGGCATTTCTCTATGGGTTTGCATCTGAACGCTCGGGATGTCAAAGCGGTGCGGAAGACGGTGTCCGGTCTATTGAAGCTTATCTATCCCCACGGCGAGGTGCCGAAATATGAGTTGGCGGAGCTGTTGGAATTAGCCATGGAAGGGCGCCGGCGGGTGAAAGAGCAATTAAAAAAAATGGGGTCCTTTGAATTCCACCAGACCTCATTCTCATATATTGATCACGAGACCCGGGAAGAGCGCTTTGTAGGAGTACCGGAGGAAGGCGGGCGGAATTTGATTTCCACTGATCCATTGGCACCAGGCTCTGTGTATATTGCTTCGGTTGACGATCAAGGCAAAGTGGGACTCTACCGCTTGGAAGTTGGCTGTTCAGCCGGCACCGGTAAACTTAAAGTTGCAGGAGGACTGGACAGCACCATGAAGGAATCCATTCAGAGAGCGTTTGCATATCTCCAAAGTCATAAAGTTAGCATGGGGATTGCCCAGGCCATTGATATGACTGATTTCCACGTCGAGGCTATAGACCTGTTGGCCAACAAGGTTTCATGTGAAGCAGGCATCGGGTTACTGGTAGCAATTTATTCATCGATAAAAAAGCACAGCGTTCTGCCAGCCCTCCTTATTCTTGGTGATCTTAGTATCCAAGGAAACATTAAACCAGTCCGCTCATTGGCGGAACCGCTCCAGATTGGGATGGACAACGGCGCCCGTCGTGCTCTAATACCAATCGAGAATAAACGCCATTTCCTTGATGTACCTTCCGATATTATCGAAAAAGTAGACCCAATATTTTATAGTGACCCACTGACGGCAGCCATTAAAGCTTTAGGGGTGACCTAATTGCGCAATTAGTTTGCTTTGAGGGGAGAACTTATTAAAAAATTAGTGATTGACTCAGAATATGAATGACGTCCGATTGCTTAATTAAAAGGTTCAGGAAATTCATGGCTTGTTGTAACATAATCTTTTAATAGATGCTCATTGATTACTATGCATCATTTTGACAAGCTGGAGCAGGAGCACGGCAATGGACCACGTAGCCACTCCCCTTGATCTCCGGCGGCTGGCGAACCTTGAAGGAGCCCCGGGCAATCTCGCCGATCTCGGGGACCAGTGGATGTTTCTCCCAATAGTCGGGAACGGGACTGAAGCGCTCACTTGAGAGCTCCTCTTTGCTGGCGCCAAAAACCACTCCCACCATGAGGGCCCCCAGATAGCGGCACGCGTCCACGCATATCAACAGGGCATGGGTGGTGCGGGAACTCTCCCCGGACAGGCGGATGGCCTCTTCAGGGGTGCGGGCGAAAAACAGGGGCACCGGCGCCAAGCGCATGAGGCTGCCATTGCCGGCGGAGCGGGGGTGGGTGGCGCCGGCCATAGGCTCCCCGGTACGCTCAAAGGCGAGGAGCGCGGCTCTGACAGTGGTGCCGATGTCAAAGCACCTCCCGGTGTTGCTCAGATACCCTTCCCGATACCACCTGAGATAACGGGCCATCTGATCCGCGGGGTCAAAAACCCTTAGGCAATCAGGCTCCCCGCCAGGCACAGGGCCATGGAGGTATCATCGGTCCACTCCTCTGGCTTAAGGCCAAAGGTGCCTCCGCCCACCATGTCCTCAATATGTGTGAAAGTCCCGGGAGGACGGAATTCCAGGGTGGTGCCCAGGGCGTTCCCCACCGCCAGCCCCAGCATCATTATCTAGTAAAATTTAATTACTTCCCATCGTGCTCAAACGACACAACCCCGAAACTGAACACACTGTCTACCTGTTCCTCGACACATCCAACACCTTCATCATCAAACAAAAAAAGGGCGCCGAGCCCATCGGCATCCTCGCCAGCGTCCACTACCGCACCTTGCGTTTCGATACCCACAACCCACTGCGCATCGTGGGCATCAAAAACACCCCCTATCCTGGGACTTCGACCTCCTTAACCCCTTCGCCGGACTCATCCCCAGCGTCCTGGAGGAGCACATCACCGCCTGGCTCAAAAAGTTTCACCGGGCCCTCATGCGCTTCTGGGAAATCCACCTGCGCCCCCCGGGAACCAACGAGTTCATCGCCTTCATCCGAGAATACCTGGACTACCACAACCTCAAAGAAATCTACCGCCTCCTGCGCCTCGGCCTCGGCAAATTCTGGACCGTCCGCTTCGAGAACCACAAAACCAACCCCAAAGCCAGACGGTGCTACTACTACTACCCCGTCTCCTCCACCGCCTCCGGCCTCGGCGACCAAAAATGACGACCCTTCTCAACGCCCATCTCTTCAGGCTTCTCCTCCTCTTCTCCCTCCTCAGAACTCCATGACTCTACCGTCCTATCGTAAGACTTCCCCTTCCTATCCTGGTGCCGCTCATACTCCTCCTGCTCCGACTTCGGCATGTATAAATTGAAACGAAACGCCTCTATCCGGGGCCCATCCTCCTCAAATAACGTCAAGAAAAACATTCGACACAAACGGGACAACCCCAATTCGTTCAACAACAATATCATCAACTTGGTTAACTCCATCCATACCGCCCACCCCGTATACGTGTCGTCTTCCCATGACGTCATTATCTGCTCAATCTGCGCCATGTAGTGGTTCTCTAAATCTACCCAATCCTCCTCCTTCCAATTCAGCGGATACTTCCGCTCCTTCATCTTGGGCGACTCAAGATTTGTCTCCGGCCTAACCTTCTCAGGCGGTATCGGCTCATAATCCTTGGAAAACCCACCATAACCGAGCTCCTTATAATCCTTCTGACCGCCCTCCATCTTGCCCACCTGCATCTCTGCATCTTCGGACTTCCACCTTTCATCCGCCATGACCCTCTTCCTCCCTCTTCCAATACGGTCTGAAACCCTTCACCGCCTCCAGGACGTCCTCAAACGACCCCCGAAAGCATATCGCCCGGTCATTTATATACGCCAAAGCCGGTATCTTCTCCTTCGTCACCTTCGACACCAGCTTGAACATCCCATGGTCCTTCAGCCAATTCCGTATGAGCAGAGGCTCCCGGGTCGTGTGCACCACCACACGATACCCCATCCGCACCATCTGCACCAAAAACTCCTTCGCCCCCTCCATCGGCCTCCCCAACACCGACGGCCCCCTCCATCCATCATATTCCGTCAGAACCCCGTCAAAGTCAACGCAGATATGCTTCGGCTTCTGCTTGTAATAACTTTAACAAACCCCCTTGTATTCCATTATGTCCGCATAATCACTCATCAACTTCCAGTAAAGACATTTTCTATGATAATATACTTTTTTATATGCCTTATAAAAGTCCAAGAGAAGCTATTTAACTTTCGCATTGTTTATCATTAATTTGTATAACATTTTTAAAAAAGGTAATTTGATATTATCATAATTAATTAACTCATATGAGAAGATGCGCAGTAAATATCCAGTATAAAGAGCTAATGACTCGCAAATTTACGAATGTTGAACGTGAATAATCCTCGGAAGGAAATGAAAGCCAGGGTTATTGGGGCCATATTTAGGCCTTCATCCGCTTCCACGTGCCTGGGTCAAAGGGCCAGCCGTGTTGGACGTAGATGAGGCGGCCTTTCCAGATCATTTCGGTGCCGCGCTCGGCGGGGTCATAGCGGCGGAGGGCTTGGGTGGGGACTCCTGGTCTGGCAGGGCGATATGCTCTTGCTGGATAGAGTCCCAGGCGAACCACAGGCCCTCCTGGAGGTAATACCCGTCCCAGGATTCGTGGGGCTTGTCAGGGTTTATTGTCTTGGCCTCCGCTAACCTCCCTTCGGCCAGCCGTATTCCCCTTAAAACGGGAAATGAGTATATTGACTTTGCGAATTTTGAACTCATACCATATCCCTTTGGGAATCAACCACACTCATGTTACTCATAGGACTAGGGTCAAATTACCTTCAGAAACAAATTATGGGTCTAATCTGTAAGAAACCTTACATTTATTCTATTATAAGTGTTAAATATTGACAAAATTAAATATTATTACTTCTACAAAGAATATATTATTTTTATTAATATGTTTAATCTGGAGGCAGTATAGTAAAATATTCGCTATAAATCTGCCTCATTTCTCATAACTAAAAAAGAACATGAAATCACGAAGGGCCTTTTCAGGGGTGAACCCATGACGCGCACAGGCCCGGCGAAAATCCCTTAGGAGCCGGGCGTCCATGAGGCGGAGATACAAAAGATCGTGGATTTCTAGTAAATCCAAACGATAAAACCGAAGCAGTTTACTTAGACGAGGCCAGGACAGCATCACCCGGCCATGTTCAAAGTCACAGAGGTTGCCCGGACTAATGCCAGTACCCTTCTCGACCTGCCGAAAGGTTAACCCTTTTTCTTTCCTTAGGCGCCGCAGTCGGTCCAGATCGATAACGTTACTTATATCTGATGTTTTTCTGCCTCGGGACATGGCTCATCCTCCTGTGTTTCATCTATTTCCTGAGCAAATATCATTATGTATAGCCATCAGTAACCGACCTAAGATCATATGTCGAGGTCTCCTGCATAGCAGCAACCCGAGCATTTGTATGATAGGCAAAGAGATCTAATAACCTCATGGTCCGTTCACCATCCTTCTATCGGCAAAAAGTTCGCAGGCCCGAGCTATACCATAACGGCCTTTCTTCATATTCCGGCAAAAGCCCCATGCCTGGGTGGGGTTGGGAGAAAAATCTGCAGGGTCAAAAAAGTAGCATTCAAAGCAGCTAATTTTAGGGTTCAAGTCCGGAGGGTTGAGATTGCTTCTTTCGGGACCAGGGTTTTTAATCCCCCCCAGCTTCGGATCCGGTACTCGCCCTACCCGGCGGTCTCGGCATTGGCCATTATTAGTCGCCAGGTGATTCCAGCTCCAGCCGCACCATAGAGGTAGATCCGGGTAAAAAGTCCAGGGATTGGGCATGCACCAGGGACAAGAAGTGCAAAATAATGGATCCTCTTTAACCCTAAGATAATCCAAAACTGTTGGCTTCTGGGCTTTCATACTAACCAACAGAGATTCCGCCTCTGCATCCGGCTCCCCAGGGCCCATATATTTATAACGAATATTTTCGCCATCCGGTTCCAAACGATATCCCATATTGACCAGGATAGTTATTATCTCTATAATGTTCACAGCACCCCCTCGCGGAGGTCCAACCCCTCCATAGGTCCCTCCTCAGCAGAGCGCTTTTCCTCATGCTGATCTTGATATTCCTGGCCATCTTTCACTTTTCCAGATGACTCATCTAATCCAGGGGACACAGAAGGACGCGTTCCTGAACTGCTGTGTGTCTCATGCAAGCCTTCATCACTTCTATCATTTACCGTAAAGGACGGAGAGGACACACCATTTTGGGGGAATTCTCGAATATAAGTTTTCCAAATTCGAATGACATGCTGAGGGTCAAAGAGATATGGCTGAACTTTTCGCCGGCGGTCTCCTTCAACATTTCGGCGGGGGAGTTTTTTGGCATATAGGCTAAACCGTGACAAAGCATTGCCTAGCCAAATCCGGCCAGGCTTGGCTTCCCCGTTTATACCCATGGCATCCAGGATTTCTTCGCTTGTCATCTGAAATGGACCTTTGGCGGCCATAGCTTTTTCCCGCAGTGTCTCCAGGAGCGCTTCCTCCCAAGGGTCTACTTCGTGGCGATTTTCGGCAGCCCCGTCAAGAAAAAATCTTTCAATGTCCTTTATTTCCTGGAGGTCAGCCCTGAGCACCTGGAGTACGGCTCCGATGGGCCGCCACAATTCCCGGACACGGGTACTAATGCCTGGGATTGCCGCATAGGCCCGAGCCACCTCATGGAAGCAGAGGAGGGTGAACCGGTAACAAGCATCTCTGAGTTCCCCCCACACCGGCTCCCACCCCTCTAGATCCGGGAGGCGCTTAAGGGTTCGCGTCATGGGAAGACGTATGCAACGGTCAGCCAAGTCCGGATCTAAAGCCTTGGTGCTGGCAAATGCCTTGGGTCCGTAAGGAGAAAATTCCAACACTGTGCGCACTCCCTTTATAATCATCACCACCCGTCGTTTACCACCGGCTTTTTTGTAGCTATCTGCTAAAATTCCCACGAGGTGACCATTACCGTTGTCCCCTTGGCACAAACGTTCAGCCTGGTCAAAGAGCACCGTACCCCGCTGGCCATCGCAGGTATCCCCCAAGGCCGCCACGCTGATGTCACGGCCCTTGAAAGGATTAAAGCAGAGGTGCAACATGGTTTCCAAGGCCTTGGTCTTGCCACTCTCTTTGGGGCCCAGTAGGTGGAGGAAGGGATAGGCAGCAAACTGGTGGGCCATATACGTCCCCACTACCCAGGCAGCCATAAGGCCATATGTCGGTTCAGGCATATCAAGATATATGGCCATGGTTTCTTTCAGTTGGCTAAAGAGGTCTACAGGAGGAACTGGATTCTTTATAAAACTTTTTAGTTTCGGCAAACTCCATCGGTCCGGAAGCCATGGCGGAGTGCCTGAGCCCAGGGTCCATGGCATGCCTTGAAACTCCAGTGAGTCCGGATTGACATGAGCCTGAACAGATGCGCCGTCGGAGCTTAGAAGCAGCAAGTTTTCGGCATTAGGCCCTTCCACCCGAAAACCCAGGGTCATGTAACGGCCTTGGGGGGGGAAATCTACTGCCGGATGCAGACGGTATGATTCCCTCAGATCCTCCACTTTTGTGGTCGAGCACTCGGCCCGGGCTTGAGTGATCTCCTTTTTATAGGCTTTGAGCCAGGACTTACCCAAACAAGTGCAGTCCGCAAGCCAGAAAATAGCGTCCTCAATCTCCGTGGGACTTAAGTCCACAAATAATGACTTAGCCTGCCTAAGGAAACCCTTGGCCTCCTCCTCGGACATTTCTTCACGGAGAGTCCCCAGAACTTTATAAAGGTTTTCCAATTTCTTTGTCATGACAAGCCCTCCCGTATCCCGGCCTTGAGTCCGCTTCGGATAGTCTTCTTTACCTCGTGTTCACCTAAGCCAATGTAGCCCCCCAGCATATATAGAAGGTCCGCTACCAGCGACTCCTGCAGGTGTCCAAGGGCCACCAACTTCCCCAGCATAAAGCTGGCCCGGTTGAGAGCGTTGTTGCGGTTTCCTTGCGGGGTCTCGGCCAATCGGGCCAGCTCGCGCCGCAGCGCCGCCCGACCATAGGGGGTGCCGTAAGCTCCCCCTGTGCAAAAAGATATTTCTTGTATTATTTTGGTAAAGCTGGTCTTGGCGATGGCCTCCAGCAGCCAATCAGGGCAAACGGCAAGGGAAGTATCCTCAGGGGATATTTCCCACCGGTAGCGATTTCCGTAGACATGAACAGATAGCGGGGCCACTACATAACCTCCAGACCCTTTCAGGTCAACACCAGGGGAGCCAGGTAAGACTTTGGGGAGATGCTTAATACTCTCAGGCCAGGCTAAATAGATATGCCAGCCTCCGCTACCGGTTCGCACCGTCGGAGTGCGAGGGACCGGTCCTGGCAGAAGCTCCGGACGGCCCCCATGGCGGGGATCGAGATCCATTACCAGCAGTCCGGACACAGGGCCAGTTGCCACGCCGACATTGGCCTGGGGAAAGAGCCGCCACCAGCCTGTGAGAATTTCCTGGTCTTTGCTTGCTTCCTTTACTCCATGGGGAACCAAACTTCCCAGGGGGTGTTTTCCCGGGCTACCACAATCCTTTGCACCACAGGCACAACCCTTTTTTTTCGGCCACCATAAAGGCAATACCGGCCAGCCATGCCGGGCATACTGTAAGGCTATACAGGTGGACCCAGATCCGAGGGCTATTGAATTTCGTTCATCTCCCACGTTGTCCCTTTGATGGCTCATCTTATTTCTCCCTCCCGATGTCTGCTTTCGTACGCCGGGCTTGCAGGTAGGCTTCCAGGTCATCGGGATGGACTAATATCCGACGAGCCACCCGTACACAAGCAATATTTTTCCGGTAAATCTCCATGCGTACGGTGTAATGACTAACCCCGAGCAGTTCTGCTACTTTTCTAACATCCAGCAAGGCTTTCATAATTTCTCCTTTTTGGTGCTTATCTTTTAGACATATTCTATTCATTCAAGTTAAGCGATGCAACCCACGATAAAAGTAGCACCTATTTCATGGAAAATATTAATTTATTACCAGATGATTTCGCTCCAGGCTTTCAAATATAAGATATATATATATTTAAATCAGACATTGGCTTCTCTCATAATTTATATATTTGATCCTGATAGCTTACTGGACCACAGCCATCTTGGATGATTGGTGTGGCAAAGGGTAAAGGAGGCCTCAAAGGGGTTCTTCCAAACCTTCCTTGCCTCAATCGCCAGGTAGGGCCCCCTACTTTTTCGACGGGGTACCTACCGCAGGCTTTTTTCCTTTAGGGGAATGGCTATCCCCCAGAGCTTGATAAACAAATAAATGGGAAGCACCCGATCGCGGGTCCCAGGCCTCTCGGAGACCTTAAAAAAACAAGCGGCTTGCGCCGCCCGTAATCACCCGTAATCATATGGAGGAAATATTCTGTTAATTAAAAACCAAAGGTCAGATCAGGTGAGGTGATTTCGTCGCACCATCGGTCAGACTGATCCGTCTGTGCTAACCAAGGGAGTCAAATCGTCCTTTCGGAGAGGCCCATAACCCCTGGTTTTCATCCGCCTATGATGGCTAATTCACCAGAAAGAGGAGGCTGAGCGGGGATTAATGGAAGATATAATTTTTTTGGCTTTTTTATAATCTCTTTCAACCTTTCTCAAAAGACGTCGGGCATTTGGATCAAAGTTATCATGAAAGCTATCAGGACTTCTTTTTGCTATATTTGGATATATTTCTTTGGTTATTTCCCAGAATTTTTTCCTTTTAAATTTATATTTTTCATATATTTTAAATATATTAAAATCAATTTTCTCCTTTCTTATTTTTGTCTTTTTGCCCAACCGCTTTCTTTCATTAAGCACAATATTCATTATATTATCTAAACTTGCCATTATCTCTTTTTTGGGATACTCTAAATTAATTTTTATGCCAATTTTATCATTTTTAATTTCATATGAAGCTAAGGCACATATATGGTTTATTAAAAAAATATTTTTTTCTTCAATATACTTTATTATAGGAATTTCTAATGAGATTAAGTTGCTCTCTAATATAATTTCATTATAATGAAAAGGAAAAGGGAGATTGTATTTTTCTATAAGTTGAAAAGCTTCCGGTGAAAGGCAATATTGTTGGAGGACATATGGATTTTTTTCAGGACTTTCAATTAGTTCCCTCGGTTGGCATGCGGATTTGTTCTCATTGTCTTCCCTGGATTCCATAAAATTCATTTTGTTAAGGGTTTGGCGCTCCCTCGCCCAAAATTCGGCAAAAGCTTCATCCGTGTCCCGCCGGAAGCCAGGATGAAGACTTAGGGCTGTGATAAACCATAAGCAGCGCTGGAGAAGAGAATCACATAAGCGCTCTTTTTTGGTCATGGATGCAGGCTCCTCAGCAAAATTCCCGGGCGAAGAGAAAGATTATGAACTAATGCTTGATATTTAGGTGAATATATAGGTGAATATTTACCCCACAAAAAGGACTATTTTAAGCCATCTCTAGCACAATATCACAATCGGCAACTTGGCAAATAAACTAAAAAAAGGCAACTTGGCATAATTCCTGCAAAGTTGCCTTTTTTGGATTTTAAGTCCCTTGCGTCTACCCGTTTCGCCACCCAGGCTTGTTTCCTGCTCGGCGTCTTCTCCCTTCAAAGAGACTCTATTCAGTACCGCTGCGGGTGAAGCAGCGCTCCGTAGCGAGTCATACGGGACCAGAAGGCAGAGTGCGTGCCTGAGGGTTCCCTTGCATTATACGCAGGGGGGGCCAGGCTTGCAACGCCGGCTTTCGCCTGAGGCCCAAGAGTCTTCCTATGGTTGCCTGCCCTGCAGGTCCGGCGCAGCGTCGTTTTGTAAGGGCTGGCGTCACGGAGGGGCCTAATAGGGCAACGGAGGGGAGATAAAAAATAAGGCCAGCAAGCGGCCTGGTTTTTCATGGTGCCGGAGGCGAGACTCGAACTCGCACAGGGCCGTGCCCCGGGGGATTTTGAGTCCCCTGCGTCTACCCATTCCACCACTCCGGCTTGTTCTCATTTTACCGTGGCGGCCCAGGGCAGGCAAGGGGTTTGTGCGGGCCGGGTCCTCACCAGGGGCCAGGGGCAGGGGAACACGGTGAGCCGCGGCTCCGGCGGGGAGGCGGGCCGCTCCTGGGCCAGCCGGCCGAGGGTCTGCCTCGGCAAGACCTGCGGCAGCAAAGAGTGACCCGCAGGCGGAGAGGCGAAGAGAAAGGATTATCTAAACCGGGAGGCTAAGCCCGGATTGTCCCGCCGGGAGAAGAGGTCGCTTGCTGATCCGGCCCTTGGCAGAGGTCGCACGAAAAAAGAAGGCGTGAGGTGAGTCCCAGCCTTGTCCGCCCCCGCCTCAGGGATTGGGCCGCATCACCGGTAACTCCCGGGGCGGTGTCACCGGCTTGGCGGCTTTGGGAGAGGTCTTGAGCTCCCGGGCCTCGGTGGCCACCTGACGGCGCAGGCTCATGAGAAACATGAGGTAGCGGGCCTGCTGCACCGGGGTGAGGAGACTCATCTCCTCCTGAAACTGCCGCTGCTGGAGGGCCAGAGTCTCTTCCCGGGTGCGCATCATGCGCTCCAGGATGGCCTGCACCTCCTGGTCCGTGGGATTGGGTTTGCTCATCACCTGCTGGAGCTGCTGGAAGGCCAGCATGGCCTCCTGCTTGGCCCGCTCCTTTTGGACCCGGTATTTTTGGTCAATCTGGAGCAGGAGGTCCACGGTGCGCTGGTCCACTCCCAGGGCCGGCCCCAGTTTGGTACGCTTGACCTCGGCCTGGTAGCGGTCCATGGGGTCCGCCGGCTCGAAGCCCTGGGAAGCCGCCGGGAGCCCCAGGAAGAGGGTGAGCAGAAATGCCAGGCTGCCAAGCCGGGCAAGATAGGTCTTCATGGTTCTCCCCCCATCAGTTTCCGGGCCAGCGCCTCCCGCTCCTGAGGCGAAAGATCCCCCAGCACCGGGTCCATGTCCCAGTTCACCACCAGGTCCTCATCCCAGAGACCCTCGTCAATGCCGGCATATAGGACCTTTTCCGGTCCCGGCGGGTGGGCGGCGCCCGGACCATGGGCTGCCAGCTCCACGCTGCTGTCCTCATGCACCGGAGCCGGTGCCACGGCGGTCTCCTGCCCCGGGACCTTCAAAGCCGGTGCCGGCCGCCCCGGCAGATACCCCCGCCACACCCCCACCGCCACCAGGAGCACCGCCAGGGGCGCGGCCGCCACAATCATCCGGAGCGGCACCGGCAGGGGGCGCCGCTGCGGCTGCGGGTGCGGCTCTTCCTTCAGTTGCACCAGCTTGAGATGCAGCTCCCGCTGGAAAGACTCCCAAAACTCCGGGCCCGGATCCGGCACCGGGTGCGCTTTCAGCAGACGCACGGTGGCCTCCAGCTCCGCCAGCTCCTGGCGGCAGTCAGGGCAGCGCTTCAGATGCCGGGCCACCAGCCGGTTGCGGACCCCCCCGTCCTCAGCGTCGAGATATCCGGGGAGCCACCTTTGGATAAGGGCGCACCGCCACGTCATGATCGTGCTCGCTCACTAACAGTTTCTTCAAGCGTTTGAGGGCCTGGCAGTAATTCACCCGGGCGGCGCCCGCCGTGCCCCCCAGCACCTGAGCAATCTCCTGATAGGAAAGATTCTGCTCCAGCTTCAGGGTGATCACCGCCCGCTGCTTGGCCGGCAGTCTCTCCAGGGCCTGGTAGAGCCGGGCCCGCTCCTCTTCGGCGATCAGGTCGGCTTCCGGGGAGTCCTCGGCCTCCAGCACCAGGTCCCCCACATCCACCGGCTCGCCGTAGCGCTTCCGCCCCTTCAAGAAGTTGTAGCATTGATTCAGGGTGATGCGGAACAGCCAGGTGCGGAAGGCGGAGTGGCCCCGAAAATCCCGGATATGCAGAAAGGCTTGCAGCAAAGCCTGCTGCATGACATCCCGGGCCTCCTCGACGTCGCTCACCATCCGGCAGGCCAAGGCATAGATGTCCCGCTGATAGCGTTTCACCAGCTCCTCGAAGGCCGGCAGGTCCCCTGCTTGCGCCCGGGTCACCAGCTCGACATCCGATACCAGGTGATATTCCCCGGGCTTCACTGGATTAGACCGGCCCCTGCCGCAGATGTTAAAGTGGGCATGCGGAATTTTTCTCACTTTGATAAAAATTCCGGCGCCGCTCGGAGGCGCTTGCCTCCACTATACCCCGCTTTGCCTCCGGACGGAAGGCCCGGGAAGCGGGCCTGAAACGAACGGCCCCCTTCCACCTGGCTCCTTTGCCGGCTCTCAAAAAATTATTCCCCAGGAAGGGGAGAAATTTCACTATAATTAAAATATGTTGTCCCATGACCGGGAACCTGGGGCCCCGCAGCCGGTGATCGTCCCCCGGCCCGAGCACACCCTGTCCCGCAAAGACATTTCCGTGGAGGCCCTCAAGGTCCTCTACCGGCTGCATTATGCCGGGTACACGGCCTACCTGGTGGGGGGCGGGGTGCGGGATCTGCTCCTGGGCAAACAGCCCAAGGACTTCGACGTGGTCACCGACGCCCGCCCCGGAGAGATCCGCAAACTCTTCCGCAACAGCCGCATCATCGGGCGGCGCTTCCGGCTGGTGCAGGTCTTCTTCCGGGGCGGCAAGATCGTGGAGGTCTCCACCTTCCGGCGGCGCTCGGAATTCGATCTCACCCCCGAGGGCGAAGACGGCAAGAACCCCACCTACGGCACCCCGGCGGAGGACGCCCAGCGCCGGGACCTCACCATCAACGCCCTCTTCTATAACATCGGGGACTTTTCCCTGGTGGACTATGTGGGGGGCCTGGAGGACCTGCGGCGGGGCTACATCCGGGTGATCGGCGACCCGGCGGTGCGCTTTGTCCGGGACCCGGTGCGGATGCTTCGGGTGCTGCGCCATGCCGCCCGCACCGGCTTCACCATTGACCCCCAGGCCTGGGCCGAAATCCAGGCCAAGGGGGATCTCATCCGCACCTGCCCGCCGGCCCGGGTGCGGGATGAGCTGCTCAAGGACTTAAAAAGCGGCGCCGCCCGCCCCTTTTTCCAGCTGATGCTCCAAAGCGGCCTCTTTTACGCCATCTTTCCCGGGTGGCGGGACCGGCTGGGGCCGTCAGGGGAGGCCCGCCTGCTGGAGCTGGCCGAGCGCCTGGATATTTTAAGCCAGGCGGACCGCCCCCTCCCCGACAGCCTCATCTGGGCCCTCTTTCTCCTCCCTTATCTGGAGGCCGAACCCTGGCCCAGCGGCACTCAGGAGCTGAGGGAGTTTTTCCCGGCCAGAATCCGGGAAGCGCTGGGCGGCATTGAATTTCCCCGGCAGCGCCAGGAGGAGGTGGTGCAGCTTTTGGCCCTCACCGCCGCGGTGGCCCACCATGCCCGGCAAAAGCGCCCCTTCCCCAGCCGCCTGACGCGTCTCACCGCCTTTCCCCAGGCCTACCTGCTGCACCGCCTCCTGACGGCCCCTCCCGAGGCTCTCCTGGCGGAGCTGCCGGGCCCCGAGGAGCCCCTGGAGGCTGTCCTCCCGCGACGCCGCCGCCCCCGGCGCCGCCGCCCTCGCAAGCGGGGGGAGACCCGCCCGGAGCCTCAAAAATCCTGAATATCCTGCAACTGCCAGGGAGAGGCGGGGTCGGGCCGCTCAAAGAGCCAGGACTCCCGGAGCTCGATGGGGTAGGTCATGCTGCCGGAAAGGAGCTTGTAGGTGCGGGTTTGCAGGACATAATCCAGAACCTGGCCCTCCACCCACACGGTGACGGTCTGCCGCTGGGGCTCCACCTCTGCCTGCACCACCGCCAGGCGCTTCAGGCTCAGGTCCTCCAGACGGCTGATCTCCCGGCGCAGGGCCAGGATTTTCAGGCCCATCTCCAGAAACCCCAGGAGATTGTCGGAGAGCTTGCCTTTCAGGCCGCCCAAATCCTGATGGTTCCAGGCGTCGTGGACTTCATAGATGAGATTGCGGACGAAAGTGCCGAAGGACTCCAGCGTGAACTGCGGGTCCTGGGCTCTCAGCCGCTCCACCCCGGCCTGGGCGGTCTTTTCCACCTCCAGGGGCACCGGGTTTTTGGCCGGGCGGCTGAAGCGGGGGGTGGGCCGGCCGATGGCAGCCCGTTGCTCCCACCAGCGCTGGGCCGCCACATAGCCTCCATATAAGGCGGTGGCCACCACCGTGACATCCAGCAGGCCCAAAGGAAAGCCGTCTGACAGCCCCAGACCGTAAAGGGGATAGCCAAAAAGCGTCGACCACAGCAGGGCTGCCAGGAACCCCCCGGCCAGAAACCGCCACAGCTTTTGCCCCGGCGTGGGAGTGGCCTGAGGGCGTGATGGGGGGCGATCTCGGGGTGGATCGGCTGGGATGGCGCTCAAGGCAGGCCCGGGAGTGGTCGGCAGGGCCCACGTCGGGGGGCCGGCGGGGGTCTCCGTTGCCCCGGACCCTGCCGGCGCCAGCAGACACCAGATGACCACCGCAGCCACTAGCAGGACCGGCCGCGCCATGCTTCCTCTAATCCCCGAGATCTCGGCTGCTTTCTCCTTATCTATCGGCTTTCAGCGTCACGCGCTTAAACCGTCTTTTGCCCACCTGCAGCAAAATCGGTTGATTTTCAGGCACTTCCCAGTTCACCGCAGTCACTTTTTCGCCGTCGGCCTTCACCCCACCTTGGGTGATGAGGCGCCGGGCCTCAGAGGTGGTGGCCGCCAACCCGGCCGCCGCCATGACATTGGGGAGCAGGCGGTCCTGGGGCCCCGCGGGAGTCAGGGTCACCTCTTCAATCTCCTCAGGCAAACCCCCCTCCCGAAAGATGTGGGCGAACTCCGCCGCCGCCTTGGCCGCCGCCGCCTCGCCGTGATAGCGGGCCACGATCTCCCTGGCCAGGGCCTCCTTGGCGTCCCGGGGATTGACCGCGCCTGAGTCCAAATCCCGCTTGAGCTGCGCCAGCTCCTGAGGACTGATGTCGCTCAACAGCTCGTAATACCTGAGCAGCAGGGCATCGGGCAGGCTCATGAGCTTGCCGAACATCTCCCGGGGCGGCTCATCAATGCCCACATAATTCCCCAGGGACTTGCTCATCTTCTGAACCCCGTCCAGCCCTTCCAGAAGCGGCAGGGTGATGACCACCTGGGGCTCCTGGCCGTACTCCCGCTGGATCTCCCGGCCCACCAGGAGGTTGAACTTCTGGTCCGTGCCGCCCAGCTCCACATCGGCCCTCAAAGCCACCGAATCATAGGCCTGGATGAGGGGGTAGAGGAACTCGTGAATGGCAATGGGGGTGTGGCTTTGATAGCGCTTGTGAAAGTCCTCCCGCTCCAACATGCGGGCCACGGTGTAGCGGGCCGCCAGGCGGATGAGGTCCTGGGCGCTCATGGCCTTCATCCACCGGCTGTTAAAGTCAATGATAGTGCGCTCCGGGTCCAGCACTTTGAAGATCTGGCGCTCATACGTGGCGGCATTGGCCCGGACCTCCTCCTCCGTCAGGGGCGGCCGGGTCTCGCTCTTCCCCGACGGATCCCCGATGAGCCCGGTGAAATCCCCGATGAGAAAAATCACCTGATGCCCCAGGTCCTGAAAATGCTTCAGCTTCTGGATGAGCACCGTGTGCCCCAGATGCAGATCCGGCGCCGTGGGGTCAAACCCCGCCTTGACCCGCAACGGCACCCCCGTGGCCACCGAGCGCGCCAGCCGCGCCTTCAATTCCTCTTCCCGAATGATCTCCTGCACGCCCTTCTTGATGAGCGCCAACTGCTCGTCCACTGATTTCACTGGAATCTCCGATGGTGTAGTGGTAGCTGAGGGAGGGGACCAGGGGCCGCAGGCCCCTGCCCCCTCCCTCAGCCTCCCTCCCCCAACCCCTTAAAGGGTTGGGAGGGGGGTGGGGGAGGGCAGGGAACGGTGTTCCCTGGCCCTCCCCCACATCCTGCTTCGCCTCCCTAAAACCCCAGCCAGCGGATGGGGCGGTCTTTGCGGGGGGGGACGGGTGGTTCTTTGGCGGAGTAGCCGATGGGGGTGATGGCCAGGAGGTGCTGGTCGGGTTTCCCCAGGTAGTCCAGCAGTTCCTGGGCCACGTAGTTGGGGCCGGTCATCCAGCAGGTGCCCAGGCCCTCGGCGTGGGCGGCCAGCAGCAGGTTCTGCATCAGGGCGGCCCCGGACTGGATGTTGGCCTCCATCATGCCCGGGTCCGGGCTCTTGTAGACCGTGACCACGATGACCACCGGCGCGCCCCCCAGGTTCTGGAAGAACTTGATGACCAGCTCCTGGCCTTTTTCGGGGATCTGGGCGGCCTGCATCAGTTGTCGCATATGGGCGATGCAGTGGGTCACCCGCTCCACGAATTCATCCCGGAAGCGGCCGGCCAGGACGTCGATCTCCCAGGGCTGGGCGTTGGTGCCGGAGGGCGCCCAGAGGGCCGCCTGGATGACCCGCTCCAGCACCTCCCGGGGGGGCATGTCCGGTTTATAGAAGCGATGGCTGCGCCGGTTCATGATGGCTTCATACAGGTCCATAATGCCTCCCAAAAAGTGGTTGCGCGTGGACGAAGCTCTCTATTCTTTCCACCGCGGTTTGAAAATAGATGGGATCAATCTCAAACCCGAGACACGACACCCCCAGCCTGAGGCAGGCCAGGGCGGTGGTGCCGATGCCCAGGAAGGGGTCCAGCACCAGTTTCACTTTATCCAGGCCATGGAGCCGAATGCACATCTCCGGCAGTTTCACCGGGAAGGTGGCGGGGTGGGGCCGCTCCTTTTCCCGGCTCTGGATGGTGTCATAGGGGATGAACCAGGTGTTGCCCCGGCAGCGTTTGTCCTGGGTCGCCTGCTTCCAGCGGCCGATGTTGGATTTGTCCTGATACGGCACCCCGATGGCCAGCCGGTCGAGTTTTACATTTCCAGATTTGGTCAAATGGAAAATATATTCATGGCAGTCATTAAGAAATCTATTTCCTCCTATGGGTTTATAATGCCCAAAAGATACGTCTGACAAACTACCATTCTCTTTTGATATCGCAATGGATTTAATCCAATGGATAACATTCTGTAATACAAAATATTTTCTTATCTTTTGTAATATATCAAAGGGGATCCATGGGTCAGTAGGTTTTCCCCCAACATTAAGAAAAAATGACCCTTCATCATTTAATATTCTTTGTATTTCTTTAACAACTTCCTCAATCCAACACAAATATTCATCCCGTGGCTTTTTATCAAAATATTGCGAATAACTTACACCAATATTATATGGAGGAGATGTTACGACTAAATCGATAGTTTTATCTTTTAAATAATTTTTTATTCCAAATAGGCAATCCTTATTAAAAATTTTAATCATTTGTCCTTTGTTTAAATTTATTGAATAGTCTTGCATAAAAATATTTCCTCAAATCATTTTTAGATTGTCTTTTTCGTTTTTTTTTGAGCCAACTCAAGTAATCTTAAATTTATTATCCTGCTAGTATTTATTTTTACCTTTTATTCCATTTTTTACTGCAATTCCATGTCGTTACCTTATGTTGCTGCCACTTAAGTCCCTGTTTATGGCTCAGGAAAACACCTTCTCTCGCTTCAAGGAAGCTGATTGGAGTTGGGGGCCTTTTTACCGGCGCTCCCTGATCTTCTCGGAGCGGCGGCTTGCGTGGTCCCAAACTTCCCGGGACAACTGCCTGATCCTGGGCAGCTTAGTCCTCCCCAAAAGGGGCAAAAGCCGGAATAACCTGAGCTCCCTGGAGAAAACCACCAATTAAGAGCTATGGGATTCTGGCTCTGGGATTGCTAACGCTCCGGAACTTCTACACCTATGTGTTGAAACTCAATATTAAATTGAGTTTTTCGCAGAGTCGCTATTGATTCTTAATGTATGAATAATATTGTAAAAACGTGTATGAACTGTTAATCCTTCCAAGTTTAACAACTCCGAGCATACCCTAGAAATAACCTGAAGACAAACTTCTCTTATATCCGATTCACTGCAAGGAATAAATACACCACCTTGACGTCCAGGATAAACAAATGTTGCAACTATACCTTGTCTTTTTAGTTCAGTCAAAATATTGTTCTGAAATTCTTCCCGAGACATATAAATATTATTTTGGTATAGATGTTGCAAAATATCATCTATTTTCACTCTATTACTTGCTCCACAATAGCCTTCGTTTAATAAAAATTGAACTGTTATTCTGTGCTCATTTGGTGTTGTGGCATTTTGAATATAATTGTTTGCCCGTAGAACCCAAGGGCTATTTTGACAATTCATACAATTTCCTCCATTCATTTTATTCCCTCCTCTAAGGCTTTATTATTTTACCAAAGGTTTTAATCAAAAACATTGATTGTAAATTGTATAAATAAGTCGCGGCTTCGGCCAGCTTCCCCCGCTTGGCGCAGCCCTGGGCGTAGATGCGGCACTTGTCCGCCAGCGTCCGGCGCACCGCCTCCCGGTAGGGCGCCGGCAGCTCCGGCTCCTTAAGGAGCTTGAGCAGGGCCCGAATGCGGTAGCGGTCCAGGCCCCACTGCCGGGAGAGCTGATCCGGGTGGCCGCCCCGCTTCACCACCAATGGTTCGGGCACCAGACCGATGTCGTGGCGCCAGGCGAGCCGCAGCCACAGGTCGTAGTCCTCGCAGGCGGGGAGGCTCTCGTCAAAGCCCCCCGCCTCCCAGAAGAGCCGTCGGCACAGCATGACCGCCGAGGGGCTCACCAGGCAGCGTTTGAGTGACGGCAGAAAGATCCGCCCTCCCTGCTTCAGGTGGCTTACGGGCGGATTTACCCGGCGGCCGTGCCGTACCCAGAGCTCATCGGTCTGGCAGATCCTAAGTTCCGGGTGCGCCCTAAGATACGCCACCTGGCGCTCCAGCTTCCGGGGCTGCCACAGGTCATCGGAGTCCAAAAAAGCCAGCCACCGGCCCTGGGCGGCCTGGGCGCCCAGATTCCGGGCCGCGGCCACCCCCCGGTTTTCCCGGGTGCGCAGGTAAATGAGCCTCTCCCGCCAGGGTGCTACGGCCTCCAAGGTGGCGTCGGTGCTGCCGTCATCCACCACCAGGAGCTCAAAGTCCCGCCAGGTCTGGGCCAGCACTGAGGCCACCGCCTCGGCCACCCAGGCGGCCCGGTTGTAGGTGGGGAGGACGACGCTCACCAGGACCACGATACCGCAAAGGTATCAAAATCCCGGGAAAATTCAAGAAAAGAGGGATATGGGCCCTGAAAAGACGGATTTCCCGGCCGAGGTTTCCGGCCCGGCGGCGGCTCCATCCCCGGCCAGCAAAATTTAATGTAATATTTGTTACATTTTTAGAGAAAGGATTTATAATATATATGTAGCAGTCATTTCATGCCAACGGAGGCCCATCATGGACAATCTCTGGCTTAATCTGGGGATTTTGGCGGTGGGGGTCATCATCCTGGTATTCGCCGCCAAATACCTGGTGGAGGGGCTGGTGGGCATTGCCGCCCGCCTGGCGATGGCCCCCTTCATCCTGGCCATGCTCATCATCAGCATCGACCTGGAGGAGTTCGCCCCGGCGGTCATCGGCTCCTGGCAGAACCTGACGGCCTTGTCTTTCGGGAGCATCCTGGGCACGGTGATCTTCCTCATTTTTCTGGCCCTGGGCACCGCGGCGGCCCTTTTTCCCATCCGGCACCCCGATTTTCCCTTAAAATATATCGGCATGCTGGGAGGGGCGATCCTCCTGGTGTTTGTCCTGGCCTATGACGGCCAGATCAGCCGCGCCGACGGCGTCATCGCCCTGGACGTGTATGGCGCCTTTGTCACCTATCTCATCACCGATCTCAGGCGCACCCGGGCCGCCAAGGAGGAAATCGAGGAAGCGGAGGAAGAGGTGCAAAAGATCCTGAAAGAACCGCCCTGGCATTTTCCCCTGATGTTCGTGGGCGGCCTGGTGGGCCTGGTGGTGGGGGCCTTGCTGGTCATCCAGGGGGTGAAGGTGGTGCTCGTGGTCACCGGCCTGGGGGAAACCATCTTAGGCCTCACGCTTTTGGCCATCGCCGCCAATTCGGTGGAGCTGGTGGAGGCCATCATCCCGGCCAAGAAGGGGCACCCGGAGGTGGTCATCGGCAACGTGGCGGGGTCGTCCTTCTTCCAGCTCCTCTTCACCCTGGGCATCTGCGCTCTCATCCGCCCCCTGACGGTGGAACCCATTGCCCTGGAATACTTCATCCCGGCCACGGCCCTGAGCTGGCTCATCCTGATGCTCATCGTCTGGCGGGGGCAAACGCCCCGCTGGCTCGGGGTGGTCCTCATGGGCCTCTACGCGGTCTTCGTGGCAGGTTCGGTGATGCTGGGCTTCCGGTTATGAGGGCTCAGGTGGGGGCGGAGTCCTGATTGGCCGACCCCGCCCCAAAGGGGGCGCAACCTTGAGGAGCTCTGACTCCGAAGCTGCCAGGCCGCCTGGGAGAATGCCATGAAATGGCTGTTTTTTTCCTACAGTCTGCCCACGGAGCCCTCCAAGGCCCGGGTCTTTGTCTGGCGGCAGTTGAAAAAACTGGGGGCGGTGCACTTCCAGACGGTCTGGGTGGCCCCTTACTCCCCGGAGCGGGTGCAGGAGGTGAACAAGCTGGTGGAGTACATCCAGAACCACCGGGGCAAGGGGATTATGATTACCGGGAAGATTCTCAGTCCGGGTCAGGAGGAGCGCCTCCTGGAGGCATTCACCGCCTCCCGCAACGAGGAATATCAGGAGCTCATCGCCAAGTGCGAGGCCTACCTTCAGGAGATTGAACAGGAAATCCAGCGGGAGAATTTCATTTTTGCGGAAGTGGAGGAAAACGAGGAGGAGCTGGATAAATTAAAGCATTGGTTCAATAAAATCGAGAAGCGGGACATCCTCAAGGCCCCGCTCCGGAAGACCGCCCTGGAGAAGCTGAAGAGGTGCGAAAAGGTCTTCCATGAGTTTGCCCGCCTGGTCTATGAGCGGGCCCAGAGCAGCCGGGAGTATTGACCTTTCTTCCCGGGAGGGGTTGGGGCGGTAAAATTCTGTGGTATGATATGGTTTTTGAGGCGAGGGCCAGGGGGAATGAGGCCCTTTGGCCCTCGCTTCAACCTCCCCATTTGCCCCCATAAGGGATTGGGGGAGGGGGATTGGGGGAGGGGGTAAGGGCCCACCGGCCCTTAGCCCCCTCCCCCAACCTCGCCAATAACCTCCAGGAGCACGGCATGCCGCCCCGTTATGAACCCCGCCGGGTGGAGGAGAAGTGGCAGCGCCTCTGGGAGGAGCGCCGCCTCTTTGAGACCGCCGCCGACCCCGCCCGCCCCAAATATTACGTGCTGGAGATGTTTCCCTACCCCTCGGGCCGCATCCACATGGGGCACGTGCGCAACTACACCATCGGCGATGTGGTGGCCCGCTACCAGTGGATGCGGGGGTACAACGTGCTCCACCCCATGGGGTGGGACGCCTTCGGCCTGCCGGCGGAAAACGCCGCCATGAAGCACGGCCTGCACCCCCACACCTGGACCAAGGAAAACATTGCCTACATGCGGGCCCAGCTCAAGGCCCTGGGGTACAGCTACGACTGGCGCCGGGAGCTGGCCACCTGCGACCCGGACTACTACCGCTGGGAGCAGCTTGTCTTTTTGCAGATGTATGAGCGGGGCCTGGCCTATAAAAAAGAGGCCCCGGTGAACTGGTGCCCCGACTGCCGCACGGTGCTGGCCAACGAGCAGGTGGAGGGGGGCCGCTGCTGGCGCTGCGACAGCCAGGTGGTGCTCAAGGAGCTCCCCCAGTGGTTCTTCCGCATCACCGCCTACGCCGAGGAGCTCCTCAATGACCTGGACCGCCTCACGCACTGGCCGGAACGGGTGCTGGTCATGCAGCGCAACTGGATCGGCAAGTCCCACGGGGCTGAGATTGACTTCCCCCTGGAGGGCGGGGGCGAGCCCATCCGGGTCTTCACCACCCGCCAGGACACCCTGTGGGGGGCCACCTTCATGTCCCTGGCGCCGGAGCACCCCCGGGCCCTGGAGCTGGCCGCCGGCAGCCCTGAGGAGGAGGCGGTACGCCGCTTCGTGGAGCACTGGAGCGCGGTGAACCGGGGCCGGGGCGCGGTGGAGGAGCTCACCAAGGAGGGGGTGTTCACCGGCCGTTACTGCCTCAACCCCGTGACCGGCTGGCGCATGCCCATCTATGTGGCCAACTTCGTGCTCATGGAGTACGGCACCGGCGCAGTGATGGCGGTGCCGGCCCACGACCAGCGGGATTTTGAGTTCGCCCAAGTGTACGGCCTCCCGATAAAAGTGGTCATCCAGCCGCCGGGCGGGGAGCTTCGGGCCGAGACCCTCACCGCCGCCTATGAGGAGGAGGGCGTCCTGGTGGACTCCGGGCCCTTCAGTGGGCTCACCAGCGCCCAGGCCAAGCCGGCCATCGTGAAGTTTCTGGAAGACAAGGGGCTGGGCCAGGGCACGGTGCATTATCGTCTCAGGGACTGGGGCATTTCCCGGCAGCGCTACTGGGGTGCGCCCATCCCCATCATCTATTGCGACGCCTGCGGCACGGTGCCGGTGCCGGAAAGGGACCTGCCGGTGGTCCTGCCGTTGGAGGTGCAGGTGAAGCTGGTGGGGGCCTCGCCCCTGGCGGAGCTGGAGAGCTTCTGGAAGGTGCCTTGCCCCGCCTGCGGCGGCCCGGCCCGCCGGGAAGTGGACACCATGGACACCTTCGTGGAGTCCTCCTGGTATTTCCTGCGCTTCACCTGCCCGGATTACACCGGCGGCATTGTGGACCCGGAGCAGGTGGCCTACTGGGCCCCGGTGGACCAATACATCGGCGGCATCGAGCATGCGGTGCTGCATTTGCTCTACGCCCGCTTCTTCACCAAGGTGCTTCGGGACTTGGGCTATATCCGGATCTCCGAGCCCTTTGAGCGCCTCCTTACCCAGGGCATGGTGCTCAAGGACGGCGCCAAGATGGCCAAATCCAAAGGCAATGTGGTGGACCCGGACGACATGATCGCCGCCTACGGCGCCGACACCACCCGGCTCTTTCTCCTCTTTGCCGCCCCACCCGAGAAAGACCTGGAGTGGAGCGACCACGGCGTGGCCGGGGCGCATCGTTTTCTCCACCGGGTCTGGACCCTGGTCCACACCCTGCTGCCGGAAATCCAGGGAGTCAGCGCCTACGCCGGCTTAGGGGAGGAGCTGCCGCCGCCTGTCTGGGAGCTGCGGCACCAGGTGCACCGCACCATCAAGCGGGTGACCGACGACATCGAGGACGAGTTTCATTTCAACACCGCCATCGCCGCGGTCATGGAACTGGTGAATCATTGCTACCAGGCCCTGGAGACCCTACCCCGGGACGCGGCGGCGCTCCCGGTCTGGCGGGAGGCGGTGGAAGTGCTCCTGAAGCTCCTCCACCCCATGGTGCCGCACCTCACCGAGGAACTCTGGCAGGCCTTGGGGATGGAGACCTCCCTGCACCAGACCCCCTGGCCGGTGGCGGAGCCGGCGGCGCTGACGGAGGCTGCCCTCACCGTGGTCATCCAGGTGAACGGCAAGGTGCGGGGGGAAATCAGGGTGCCCGCCGCGGCCTCGGATGAGGACATCCGCCGGCTGGCCCTGGAACACGTGCAGGCCGACGACCGCCTGCGGAAATGGGTGCCCGGCGCGCCCAAAAAGGTCATCCTGGCCCGCCGCAAGCTGGTTAATATTGTGGTGTGAAACGAGTGGGGAGGGGGCCAAGGGGCAGTGGCCCTTACCCCCTCCCCACGCCCCTCCCCCCATCCCATACCGGGGGGCTGGGAGGGGAGCTTGAGGGGAGGGCGGGGGAGCCAGGCTCTCCCGGCCCTCCCCTCAACCAGAGGAAGAGATGCCCCTGGTTGTCTCCCGATGGATGTTGGCCTTCTTATTGATCGCCGCGTTGGGCTGCGGCTATCGGCCGGTGGGGAGTGAGCCGGCGCCGTTAGCGGGGAAGGAGCCCCCCACCTTGGCGGTGCCGCTGTTCAAAAACCGCTCCGCCGAGGTCAATCTGGAGGCCCTCTTTGCCAACGCCCTCACCGAGACTTTGGCCCAGAGCCGGTCCTGGCGCCTCACCTCCCGGGAGGAGAACGCCGATCTGGTGCTGGAGGGCGAGGTGACCTCGGTGGAATACGCCTCCGTGGCCTTTTTTGACATCGACCAGTCTCTGGTGCGCCGGGTGACCATCCGGGTGGATCTGGCCCTGAAAGAGCGGGGCAGCGGCAAGGTCATCTGGAAGGAGCGGGAGATCCTCACCGACGATTACCCGGTGGAGCAGCGCAACTACCTCATCGGGGAGCAGACCAAGGCCATGGGCATCCGCCGCGGCGCCCACACCCTGGCCCGGCGGGTGCTGGAAAAGCTGCTTCTGGTTCTGTAAGCCCACAACTTTGTTCATGGGAGAAAAATTCATGCCCGAGAAAACCACGGAGCCGCGCAAGCTCCTGAAAGACCTCTGCCCCTTGGTGGACCTGGTGCGGGAGATGCTGGGCACCGCCCGGCACGCCTTCAACCGCCACAGCAAGGCCGAGCTGGAAAAGCTGGCCCGCCTGCATACCGAGTTCACGGTGAAAATTGACCCTCTGTTTCAGCGGGTGGAAGAGGAGCTCAGCAAATCCTCCTCCGCCGGCAACCCGGAATGGCTCACCGTCAAGGAGATCCTCACCCGTCTGGAATTGCTGGCCTACGAGATCTCCCGCCTGTCTGAGCCCCTGCAGCAAAAGGCCAACCGGGGCGCCATCCTGGCCGACGAGCAGCTCTTTCAGGTGAATGACGCCTTCAGCCGCCTCACCGGACTTCTCAGGACCCTGACAGATATCCTGCAGACCAACGATCCGGCCCTGAAGGCGTACCTCCAGAAGGAAGGCGAACATCTGCGGCAGCAGTGCCTGGGCCACCAAACCGCCCTGGAGACCCGCATGATGGACAGCCCCGGCCAACCCGGGGCCTGGTCGGTGTACATCGGCATCCTGGAGCGCTTCCGGGACTGCCTGGCGCATCTCTGCGCCTTGGTGCACTCCCTGAAATGACGGAGTCTTGATGGCGGCAAGGCCGGTTCTGCCGTGCCTTGCCACCATCGAAACGCCATTGAACCCTCAACACCACCTCTCACGTGCCCTGACCCCCAGAGACGCCCGCCTCAGAGGTAACCAAGCGATAGAAACCACCTTTTGGCGTGCGTGCGTGTTGCCATCAATATTTTCTAAAAAAAATCCTGACATATTGACAATTACTGAATTGTATTTAATTTTCAATCATCCTGATAAAAGGAGGATTACTAAAAAGCCCCAACTTACTCCCACCTTGTGGCGCGTCCTGTCACTTCCATCTCCGGACCCACTGGCCTAATCCCGACTTAATTCCATCCTCTTGGCCCTCCTTCAGGAGCAGATCATGGAGTATTTTTTCAGAACAGCAGTGACTCTGTTCCCTTTCAGGGGCTACGTCAGGGGCGCCCTGGCCAGGGTGTATGTTAAGCTCACCCCCGCGACGTCACCGCCGGCCAGAGGAGGCCCCAGGGCCATGGATTTCTTCCCATCCTGCATCTGAGGGGCAGTTATTTGCCAAAGGAGAGCGATCATGTGTTTCAGTGCTTATCTGGTGGGCAGTTTCGAGCGGCGCTTTGGCGTCGGCAGCTCCTTTCAGATCATCAATCCCACCACGGAAGATCTGGAGGTGGTGGTGGCCTTTTTTGATGACCAGGAAAAATATCAGACCTGCCTGAAAAACAGACTCACCCCCAACGATATGTGGGAGATTGTCGTGCCGGTGCATGTGAAAGACCTGAAACCGCAATTCGGGGTGGTGAAGATCATCTCCTACCGGGACAAGACCCCCAAAGAGGGCCTCGTCGGCTATCAACGGCATGTGCTGGTGACTCCCAAGGCCACCGAAGTGGCCTTTTCGGAAACCGTCCTGGCGGCGGTGCCCACCGGCTTTGCGGGCCCTGAGCTTGCCAAGCTTTTGGAATTATGTAAAATGTAGAATCGACATCTCGATGCCGCCCGCCGGCAGAGCGGTGGGAAGGACGGGGGAAGGTGCGGGGGCTTTAGCCTGCAAGCCTGCCTGCGCCCTGCCGGCGGCCAGAGCCGGGCGGGATTTCCTCCCGCCGCGAGCGCCCCTGCCGGAAATTCAACCTCCATCTCACCGCGCCATAATGTTTCCCGGATAAGAATCGGGAGGGGAAGACCCCTTCCCCCGGGGTACCCCCCTCAGGAGGCTTGCGGCAATGCGCCTGGGAAACGGCTCTCCGGTGGGCCAAGGAGAAGGATGATGCAGGACCAGGTGATCACAGAAAACCTCGCCGGCGCTGAATTGGCCGACAAAATTTACGAAATCAGCGGCATGCGCTTTGAGCCCGAGGCCGCGGTGCTGCTGTGGCCCCGCATCGAGCAGCACAAATGGCTCATGTCCGAAAAGCTGGGCCGGGATGTGGGCCTGCGCGTCGCCTGCATCGATTTTTTGGAAAACATGGAACAGGCCGAAAAGGAGTTTTTGGCCTACTACCGCAAGGACTTGCTGGATGAGCTGGGGGCCCAGATCATCGGCCGGGAGAGGTGGGAGGCCATCGCCGACTCCCAGCCCCCCAAGCAGATCGTGCAGCGCAAAATCATTCTGCCCCTGATGGAGCGGGAGCTCTCCCGCAAGCACGGGGTCATCCCGCCCAAGGCCATCATCTTTTTCGGCCCCCCGGGCACCGGCAAGACCCACTTCGCCAAGGCCATCGCCGGGGCTCTGTCCTGGTGGTTCATTGAGATCGCCCCCAGCATGCTCATGGCCGACGGGGTGGACCGTATGGGGGCCAACTTGCGGACCCTGATGGAGAAGGCCCGCAACCTGGATGAAGCGGTCATCTTCATCGACGAATTCGAGGAGCTGGCGGCCCGGCGGGAGGAGGGCAGCCGCCTGGACAAGTCCATCACCAATGAATTCCTTAAGCAGGTGCCCCTGCTCAAAAGCCAGGGGAACCAGCTTCTCCTGGTGTGCGCCACCAACTACATCCGCCAGCTCGATCCGGCCCTGCTGCGGCCCGGCCGCTTCGACCTCATCATCCCGGTGGGCGCGGCCAACGAAGAGGAGCGGGCCACCATCCTGGATTCCTATCTGGCCCGCCTGAACACCGGCGAGGTGGACCGCCACCTCATCGTCAAGATGACCAGCCGCTTCACCCCGGCGGACCTGGAGTATCTCTTCCAGCAGGTGGCCCAGTATGCCTTTGAGCAGGAGCTGGCCACCGGCCGGGACTACCGGGTGACCACCGCCACCATCCTGGAGATCCTCCCCAAGATCCGGCCGTCCCTCACCGACGAGATCATCACCGAGTTCGAGAAGGACAGCATCACCTATTCCCGCTACTGACCTTTTTCCGGAGAGATGACCCTTGGCGCCCTGGCCGGGACGGGGTAAAGTGAAGCAGGAGAGATAACCGCGGCGGCGGGGCCGGGGAGCGGGCACCCTCCCGGCCCTCTCCGGTACTCCTGGAGGGGGGAAGACCGCTTAACCCCGGTAATCTCTGGAAAATCCCTTTGCGGCCCTCTCACGCCGGAGGCAGGCGGAGCCCGTCATGTCCCAGGTCCTGTTGGAACGCCACCTGAAGGAAGGCCGGCTGAAGCCCCTGTATCTTTTCTATGGGGAGGAGGAGTTCCTCATGGAGCGGGCTTTGGCCCGGCTGGAGGCGGGCCTGGCCGCCCGGCTGGGGGAGGCGCCGGCCAAGGTGGTGGCTTCGGCCCAGGAGACGGGCCTGGAGGAATTTCTGGCCCAGGCCCGGCATGCCACCCTTTTCGGGCCGGGGCAGCTTCTTGTCCTCAGACGGGCCGACGCCTATCCGGAGCGGGTGGTGCAGGCGGCGGTGCCCCCTTACTTAGAGCATCCCGCGCCCCGGTCCTGGGTGGTGTTGATGGCCCCTCCCCTCAAGACCCGGGAGGTGGAGAAGCACCCGGTGTGGTCCCGCCTGAAGAAGAGCGAGGCCGCCCTCGGCTTCCGGAAACTCAAGGAGGAGGAACTTTATCAGTGGCTGGCCCGGGAGGCCAAGGAGCAGGGGAAGCATCTCTCCCTGGCCGCGGCCCAGGCCCTGGTGGCGGTGGTGGGGGACAATCTGGCGGAACTCAGCCGGGAGCTGGAAAAGCTGATTCTCTATGCCGGAGCCGACGCCCAGCTCACTCCGGCCATGGTGCAGCAACTGGCCAGCCACAGCCGCACCTTCACCATCTTCGCCCTGGTGGATGCCTTAGGCGAGACCGACCCGCGCGCCCGCCTGGCGGCCTTGGACCAGCTCCTGGAGCTGGGGGAGCCGGCAGCCAGGATCCTCACCATGCTGGCCCGGCAGGTGCGGCTGCTCCTCATCGCCCGGGAGCTTGCGGACGCTCCACCCCCGGAGCTGGCCGCCCGCCTGGGGCTTCCCCCCAGCATTGCCCAGAATATCCGGCGCCAGGCGGCCCGCTTTTCCCCGGCAGCCCTCAGACGCCACCTGGTCCTCCTGCACCAGGCGGACCACCACCTCAAGACCTCAAGCGGCAATCCCCGGCTGTGGCTGGAGTGGGCCCTCCTGCAGATGGGGCCGGGATAAGGGCGGGGAGAGCAGACCTTCCCCGGCTGACCGGTCGGCCGCCGGTTGTGCAGCCCTCCCCGGGCTCCTTAGGCGCCCTTCAGGGCATTGACCTGGCGGGTAAGGCGGGAGATCTTGCGGGCGGCGGTGCGCCAATGCAGGGTGCCTTTGGCCGCCACCTTGGCGATGACGGGCACCGCCTTTTCCAGCGCCTGCATGGCGGCGTCCGGGTTTTTCTGGGCCACGGCCTGGCGCACCTCCCGCACCAGATTCTTCACCCGGGTCTTCCGGGCTTTGTTGCGCAGCCGGCGCTTCTCGCTCTGCCGGGCCCGTTTCATGGCTGAGGCGTGTCTGGCCACCTTGTCTTTCCTCCTCAGGGGCGCTCATCAGGGCGCCAATCTTTTGATTCGTATGCATGCCGGACTCATGCCAGAGTCCGGACAAATAATAATTTTATGCCAGAATTTCCCGGAATGCTTGCATTTTTTGCAGAATGTGGGCGGAATTTGAGAATGCCGCTACAGATTTCACAACCTGCCCATCGGGAGAGGGGGCCAGGGAGCGGTGGCCCCCTGCCCCCTCTCCCGAACCCTCTCCCCCCACCCCTTTATTCAGCCTGGCTCCGGCTGGTGGCGAAAAAACCGGCGAAATAGCTGTAGCCCGAGGCCACCGTGGCTGCCAGGGCCACCCACAGGAGCCCCCGCCCCAGGCGCTGGAAGTCCACCGCCTGATAGGGGTAGTGCAGGATCAGGCAGGTGACCGCGGCCATCTGGAGAAAGGTCTTGAGCTTGCCCCAGCGGTCGGCGGCCAGAATCAGGCCCTCGGAGGCGGCCACCGCCCTGAGACCGGTCACCGCCAGCTCCCGCCCCACAATGACCACCACCATCCAGGCGGGCACGTCCCTGAGGGGTATGAGCATGATGAGGGCCGCGGTGATGAGCAATTTGTCCGCCAGGGGATCCAGAAACTTCCCCAGGGGGCTCACCGCCCGGTGGCGCCGGGCCAAAAAGCCGTCCAGAAAATCGGTGGCCCCGGCGGCCACAAAGACCACCGCCGCCACCAGGCTGGCCACCGGCCCCGGAAAGCACAAAAGCCCCATGAGCACCGGGATGGCCACAATGCGGCCGGCGGTGAGCAAGTTGGGCAGATTCCGGTAGTCGCGCCAGGCTGGGGCCACGGCCCTCCTCACCTGCCTTTGTGCCAGTCCGCCAGGAACTGGGCCAGCCCGATGTCCGTCAGGGGATGTTTCACCAGTTGCATCAGGACCTTGTAGGGCACGGTGGCGATATCGGCCCCGGCCAAGGCCGCCTCCAGGACATGCAGGGGGTGGCGCACCGAGGCCACAATCACTTCGGTGTCAAAGCCGTAATTCTCGAAGATGGTGAGGATATGCTCCACCAGGTCCATGCCTCGATGGTTGATGTCATCCAGCCGGCCGATGAAGGGGCTGACAAAGGCGGCCCCGGCCTTGGCGGCCAGAAGCGCCTGCACCGGCTGGAAGATCAAGGTGACATTGACCTTGATGCCGTTCTGGGCCAGGATGCGGGTGGCCTTGAGGCCGTCCGCGGTCATGGGCACCTTCACCGCCACCTGGGGGTGGATGGCGGCCCATTCCCTGGCCTCCGCCACCATGGCGGCGGCCTCGGTGGCCAGCACCTCGGCACTCACCGGCCCGGCCACCAGCTCGCAGATCTTGCGGATGTGGGCCTTGAAGTCCTCCGGGGTGGTCACCCCCTCCTTGGCACAGAGGCTGGGGTTGGTGGTGACGCCGTCCACCAGCCCCAGGGCGGCGGCCTCCTCGATCTCTTTTAAGTTCGCGGTATCAATGAAGAATTTCATCCGTCCTCTCCTCGTCCCTGCCGGCGATCTGCGGGCGCCTCGCCTCCGGGCCGCCCGCCCCGCCGCCTCTCAGCCGGCCTTCTCCTGACGCCGGAAGCGCATCAGACACCCTTCGGAGCAGAAGAAATACTCCTGCCCGTCTTTGACGGTCTTTAAGGCGTTGCGCCGGGGGATGAAGGTGCCGCACACCGGGTCCTGCACCAGGGTCTCCGGCTCGCTGAGGGGGCGGCTCTCCCGGCTGCCCCCCGGGGGGAGGGCCTCCTTGATGCGCCGGTAAATCCGGTAACCGATATATCCCAAGGCCACCCCGACGGCCAATTGTAGCCACATGGTCCACCTCATCCGCCGCCCTTTATAGGGGGGTGACTGCCTCCACCTCGGCGGGCTCAAGCTCCGCCAGGAGCTCCCGGGCGGTTTTGTGCAGCCCCGGGTGCCAGGCCTCCGGGGCAATCTCCGCCAGGGGCACCAGCACAAAGGCCCGGCGGTGCATCTCCGGGTGGGGCACGGTGAGCTCCGGTCCGCTGATCACCTCGCCGTCATATAAAAGCAGGTCCAGGTCAATGAGGCGGGGCCCCCAACGCTCCCCCCGCTCCCGCCCCATCTGCCGCTCCATATAAAGGAGCTGCCGCATCAATTCTTCGGGGGTGAGGCGGGTCTTCACCTGGACCACGGCGTTCACATACCAGGGCTGGCCCGGCGGCCCCAGAGGCGGGGTGCGATAGAGCCGGGAGGCCTGCAGCACCTCCACCTCGGGGAGCTCCCGCAGCCGGGCCACCGCCTCCATGACCTGCCGGACCGGGTCCCCCAGGTTGGCCCCCAGCCCGATATAGGCCAGGACCGGTTTCACGGCGGTGAGGTCCGGGTCTCCCAGCGGCATGGCAGGTCAGAATCGGGGCAGCATATCTAAGAGGCGCGGGCGCCTGGCGGCCACTCCCTTCAGCCTCACATCGAGGGCATCCGCTTAGCTCATCTGCCCCAGGCGGCGCACCGCCTCCTCCAGGCGCTCCTTGGAGACGGTGAGGGCCAGGCGCACGAAGCCTTCCCCGGGCGGCCCGAAGCCCACTCCCGGCACCACCACCACCCCGGCCTGCTCCAGGAGGCGGGTGGCAAAGTCCATGGACGAGACCCCCGGCGGGGTCTTCAGCCAGACGTAAAAAGTGGCCTTGGGGGGCTCCACCTCATAGCCCAGTTTTTTCAGGCCCGTCACCACCACATCCCGGCGCTCCTGGTAGATACGGCAGTATTCCCGGACGCACTCCTGGTCGGAGTCCAGGGCGGTGATGCCGGCGAGCTGGATGGCGTCAAAGACCCCGGAGTCGATGTTGCTCTTGATCTTGCCCAGGGCCGCCAGCACCTCCCGGTTCCCCACCGCCATACCCAGGCGCCAGCCCGTCATGCTGTAGGTCTTGGAGAGGGAGTGAAATTCAATTCCCACCTCCTTGGCGCCAGGCACCTGAAGGAAGCTGGGGGGCCGGTAGCCGTCAAAGGCCAGCTCGCTGTAGCAGGCGTCATGCACCGCAATGATGCGGTACTCCCGGCAGAAATCCGCCACCTGCTGAAAAAAGTCCAAGTCGGCGGTGGCCGCCGTGGGGTTGTTGGGGTAATTGAAAAAGAAGAGCTTGGCATCCCGGGCCTCGATGGGCGGAATCTGGCGCAGGTCCGGCAAAAAATTGTTTTCCGGCATCAGCGGCACCGCATAAGGGTTGCCGCCGGCAAAGAGGGTGCCCATGCGATAGACCGGATAGGCCGGAGTGGTCACCAGGTTGACATCCCCGGGGTTGTTCACCGCCAAAGGCAGATGCGCCAGCCCCTCCTTGCAGCCGATGAGGGTGAGGACCTCGGTCTCCGGGTCCAGCTCCACATCAAAGCGGCGTTTGTACCAGCGGGCCACCGCCTCCCGGAAGCGGCTCAAGCCCGAATACATGGGGTAGCGGTGGGTGGCGGGGTCGGCCACCGCCTCCTGCATCCGCTCCACAATGAACCGGGGCGTGGGCAGGTCCGGGTCCCCCACCCCCAGGTCGATGATGTCCACCCCCCGGGCCCGGACCTCTTCCTTCTTGTCGTCGATGGCCTTGAAGAGATATGGGGGAATGAGGCTCAGCCGCTGGGCCGGTTGAAAAAACGACATGTCGTCAATCCCTTTCGGCGATGACCGGATTGCGTAACGCGCCGATGCCCTCCACCCGCACCTCCACCATGTCCCCGGGCTTAAGCGGCCCCACCCCGGCGGGGGTGCCGGTGGCGATGACATCCCCGGGGAAAAGGGTCATGATGCGGCTGATGAAGGCGATGAGCGCCGGCACATTGAAGATCAGATCCCGGGTATTGCCTTGCTGGCGGCGCTCGCCGTTGACCCAGGTCTCCAGCGTGAGATTGTGGGGGTCGGCCAGCTCCGTCTCGATCCAGGGCCCCAAGGGCGCGAAGGTGTCAAAACCTTTGGCCCGGGTGAACAGCCCGTCCTTTTTTTGCAGGTCCCGGGCGGTGACGTCGTTCATGCAGGTGTAGCCCAAAATGTAATCCCCGGCCGCCGCCTCGGGCACCCGCCGGGCGGTTTTGCCCATGACCACCGCCAGCTCCGCCTCGTAGTCCACCCGCCGGCTCATGCGGGGCAGCACAATGGGCTCCCCGGGCCCGATGACGGCGCTGGGGGGCTTGAGGAAGATCAGGGGCTCCTCGGGCACCGGCCGGCCGAATTCCGCCGCATGGTCCCGGTAATTGAGGGCCAGGGCCACGAGCTTGCTGGGTTCCGTGGGCGCAAGCCAAGTGACGTTGTCCGCCAGAAACATCTCCCCGGTGCGGACGATGCCCTCAAAAGGCGTCCCCCACAGGGGAAAGAGGCGTTCCCCTTCCAGCACTGCCCAGCCCGTCCGGCCCTCCAGCTCAAAGCGCACCAGCCGCATGTCCGTGGGAAGCCTGATTATTTCTTTTTCTCGGTCTCCAGTTCGGTGGCGATGAACTTGCCCTCATACTCCACGCCTTCCACTTCCACATAGGCACCCACCTGGAGAGGGCCGTCATCCTGTTTTACCTTGGTGTCCCTGACCACTTGCACGGTGCGGCCGGAGATGACCCATTCCCCCACCCAGCCGGAGGCGGGCATCTTCTCCACCGTGCCATAAAACTTTTGCACCGCCGGCGCGGCGGTGACCGCCAGGAACACCACCAGACACACGGCAAGCCCCCACAGACATGCCCGTTTCATCTGCGCCTCCTTGTCTCTCCCGGCAGCCCTCACTTCAACCCCAGGACATCCTGCATGTCATACAGGCCCGGCTCCTGGTTGACGATCCACTTGGCCGCGGTGAGGGCCCCCCGGGCAAAGTTGTCCCGGCTATGGGCCCGGTGGATGACCTCCAGGCGCTCCCCGATGCCGCAGAAGATGGCGGTGTGCTCCCCCACGATATCCCCGGCCCTCACCGTCATGATGCCGATCTCCTCAGGGGGCCGCTCGCCGATGAGCCCTTTGCGGCCGTAGACCCCCACCTTGTCCAGGTCCCGGCCCAGAGCCTGGGCAATGACCTGGGCGAGCTTGAGGGCGGTGCCGCTGGGCGCGTCCTTCTTCAGGCGATGGTGGGCCTCCACAATCTCCACATCATAATCACCCCCCAAAACCCGGGCGATCATCTCGCAGACCTTGAACATCAGGTTCACTCCCACACTCATGTTGGGGGCAAAGACCACCCGGGTGCGGCCGGCCAGCCACTTCAGCTCCTGCACCTGCTCCGGTGTCAACCCAGTAGTGCCGATGACCATGGCCTTGCCGGCCTCGGCCGCGAGCTTGAGGTGCGCCAAGGTGGGCTCCGGGTGCGTGAATTCGATGATGACCTCCCCCTGGTCCAGAACCTCCTCCAGGGCCCCCCGCACCACAATACCTTTGCGGGGCAACCCCACCACCTCCCCCACATCCAACTCCACCGCCGGATGATCCGGCCGTTCCACCGCCGCGGCCAACTCAATCCCCGGAGCCGCCTCCATCAGATGCACAATCCGGCTCCCCATCCGCCCCGCCACACCCGAAACAATCGCCTTGACCATACCTCCTCCGAAGGTCATTTGGGGGAGGGCCGGGGGAGCCTGGCTCCCCCGCCCTCCCCCAACCCCCC
>JBBFLF010000015.1 GCA_037481655.1 Desulfobaccales bacterium
AAGCGGTACGTGAGCTGGGTTTAAAACGTCGTGAGACAGTTTGGTCCCTATCTGTTGCGGGCGCAGGAGATTTGCGGGGAGCTGTCCCTAGTACGAGAGGACCGGGATGGACGAACCTCTAGTGTTCCGGTTGTGCCGCCAGGCGCAGCGCCGGGTAGCTATGTTCGGCCGGGATAACCGCTGAAAGCATCTAAGCGGGAAGCCCCCCCCAAGATGAGATCTCCCGGGCGTAAGCCCCCAAAGGCCCCTCGTAGACGACGAGGTTGATAGGTCCGAGGTGTAAGCGCAGCAATGCGTTCAGCCGACGGGTACTAATCGGCCGGGCGGCTTGACCACTTGCCCTTGCCTTCGGTAACTCATAAGCGACTTCTCTCATGATTCACTTGTCCGCGGCTTAACGCCGCAGCGTTCACAACAACCGAGACACAAGATTTCCGGTGGCCATAGCGCCGGGGCAACACCCGATCCCATCCCGAACTCGGAAGTTAAGCCCGGCTACGCCGATGATACTGCGCACGTCCTGCGTGGGAAAGTAGGTCGCCGCCGGAATTAATTTTTTAAGCCCGGATTGACAGCTCCGGGCTTTTTTTATTTAATGGTTCCATAAGCTCCGTAATATTAAGGAAGTGGAGATGGGAGATATTTATTTAGAACTCATCGTTTCAAACCTAAGCGACCCTGGGCGCCAGAAAGAGGTTTCCTTTCTGGTGGACACGGGAGCTACCAGGGCTCGGCTGCCGGAGGAGATTGCCGCAGAGCTGGCCATCCAAGCCGTGGGAACTTTGCCCTTGGAATTGGCTGACGGCTCAGTGAAAGATTACCCCTATGGCTATTGTTTCTTTACGTTTGGAGAGGAAACGGTGGCGGGCAACGTTATTATCGGACCGGCAGGCATTGAACCTTTGGTGGGCACCCATGTCCTGCAGGACTTTCGCTTAATCATCGATCTGGAAAGGCACACGGTTTCACGCAGCCGGGCCTTGCGGGCCAAATAATAATGGCCACACCCGATCGAATCGGTGACCTCGATAAGGGAGCCCGGCGACGGCGAGGGCCGGTGAACCTCCAGGGCGGGAATAGAGGACGCCTCCGGAATTGATCTCTTAGACCGCCCACCCCTTGACCGAGGCGGGGTCATCCTATTATCCTAAGCCCAGGAGAACTGGCCATGTCTCCTAAAGTCAGTATTGTCATTGAGAAGGATGATTACGGCTATTATGCTTATTGTCCGGAGCTGGAAGGGTGCCAGAGCCAGGGAGACACTTTGGAAGAAGTGATGGCCAATATCAAAGAGGCTATTGAACTCGTTAAGGAAACTTGGGTCGGCGAATGCGCTGGTAACCCCCGGGGTGGGAGTAAAGGCCGCCTCCGGAATTGATTACTTAAACAGCCCGCCCCTGACCGAAGCGGGGTTTTTTCAATTGACTAATAGTGAAACGAAAACCCCCTATCCGTCATCTCTTAAATCATGGTGCCTTCTTGCTGCGGGAAGGCCGTCGTCATTCTATTTACCAGAGAGGTAACTTAAAGACTTTGGTGCCACGGCACTCAGAAATTGTAGATGAATTGGCCAGGAAAATATGTAAGGATTTGGATATTCCATGGGTAAAAGAATGAAATTCAGGGCCATAATCAAACAAAGCGGTGATTGGTGGATTGGGTGGCTCATCGATCTTCCCGGGGTCAACGCCCAGGAAAAAGCCCTGGAAAAGCTTTTGGAATCACTGAAAATCGGGGCCGAGGATTTTTTGAGCAGCGAAGTTCCGTTTGAAGATGGGGCTCAGATGACCGTTATTGAGATCCCCCAGCCTGATTGGCGGCTGGAACACGGGAATTAGCACCGAAGGTACCCCAGCTGACATCTTTGTATTCGATGACTTTTGCCCAGTCATCCACACGATGAAACGCGCGCCTGCATGGGCAGGCAGGACGCCAACGGAATTAAATTCGCCCACAAGCCCGGAGTGACACCTCCGGGTATTTTCATATCGGGGCCTGAGAGTCCCCGCTACTCTCATTCACTTCCGCCAACATCTTTCATTGGCCGCACAAGATAAGGGGAAACGGAATGAAGGGGGAGCATGGGTGCACCCCCACCGCCGCCTCCCCTCATTTCACTTCTTCTGCCGGAGTTCCCGGGCGGCGGCGATGAGCCGGTAGACCGAGGCCCCGGCCAGGGCGGCGATGTCCTCGGTGGAGAGATGGTGGCTGATGGTGTCGTCGAAAAGAAGGTTGGCGTCCGGCGGAAACTCGTCATCCCCCCGCCAGAACACATGGGTGATGGGCACCAGGGGAAAGGCAAAGAAGCGCACCGCCACATCCCCCAGGGGCTGGGCCTCGCCGCCCGCGGCCAGGGCCACCTTGAGATAGAGGTCCAGATCCTGGCCGAAGGTCTCCAAGAGCGGCTTCTTGGCCCGGGAGACAAAGGCGGACCAATAGAAGCTGCCGCCGTCGGGCACCGCCCTAAAGTCAATGGTGTGGCCGCTCAAGGCCTCGCCGTCGGTGCGCTCCAGATAGTGCAGGATGAGGATCTGCTCGGTGAGGGGCAGCTCCCGGGTCTGGCCCGGGGCGCTCACCGTCACCTCCGGCCAGACGATGCGCCGGGGCTGGCCGAAATAAGGCAGCACCAGCACCTCCCGCTCGCCCTCCAGAACATACTCCGCCCGGCTTTTGGCCGCCACAAATTTGGGGTTGCGCGATTTCAGGGCGGCCACCGACAAGGCGATGGCTGCTTTGTAATCATCGATGCGTGGCATAGCCGCTCCTTTTCAGCTTGAGCCTGGTTGTGAGGAGGAAGGGGAGTGGGTCCCTTTCCACCCTTCCTGCGACTTCTCCGGGGTTAAGAAGAATTGCGCGGGAGAACAAGGAACCTCATGGATCCCCGCCTTTCCCTCAAAAATCTCTTATGCCCCTTTCTCAATACCCCATGAGGCCGCAACAGCGGGAACACACCGGCATGAGGCCTTGGGTGGCCAGGCTTTGCCGGAAGCGCCGGTAGGCCGGGGAGTTCCACAGCTCCGTCAGGGTGTTTTCCTTGATATTCCCCACGATGTAGTCGTGGTAGTCCCGGCAGGGGGAGACGTCCCCGTTGCTGTCCACCTCCGTCACCTGAAAGATGGAGACGCACTGGTCATAGCCGAAGCGGGCGGAATGGTCCGTGAAATACCGGTGCAGATCCTCCGGCCGGGTGAGGGGCGGGATGAGAATGACCGGCGGCCGGTGCCAGGGCCGGGAACGCTCAAGGAGATTGGTGAGCTCCCGGGAGAGGGCCTCGTAGTCCTCGGGGCACCAGCTTCCCAGCCAGCCCCAGTGCAGTTTGGGAGCAAAGCCGAAGCGGGCGGTGAAGTCCCGGTCGTGGGCCCGGGCCGCCTCTTCATCGATCCACCAGGAGAGGTAAAAGACAAAGAGGTCCACCTGAGGGGCGAAGGTCTCGTAAATTTCCACCAAAGAATCGGCATTGTCCCGGGAGATGACGGTCAAGGAGGCGATGAGCGGCAGCTCCCGGTGCTGCTCCCGGCGGGCCTGCTGCAAAGCTGCGAGAGCCGCCTGGATGTCGGCGAAGTTGTTCCCCCCGCCCGCCCCCGGCCTCAGGCGGTTGTGGATCTCGGCGGTGGGGCCGTCAATGGAGATCTGGACGAGAAAGAGGGGTGCGGCCACCAGGCGTTCGGCCCGGGCCGCCACCAAGGTGCCGTTGGTGGCGATGGACACCGGCATCCTGAGGCGGGCGGCCTCCTCCATCAGCTCCATGATGCCCTTATAGAGCATGGGCTCGCCGCCCCAGAAATAGACCATAGGCCGCTGGCCGTGGCGCACCAGGTCGGCAAAGATCTCCCGGTAGCGCTCCGGGCTCACTTCCTGCGCCTTGAGGGCCGCCAGGTTCTTTCCCCTGAGATAGCCCTGAACCCCCCACTGGCCGCAGGTGTGGCAGCGCAGGTTGCACAGATCGGTGATGCGCAGGCTCACCTGGTGGATGCGGCCGCCCTCACCTGCCTTAGCCCGGGGGTGGAACAGGGGAAAGAGCCACTTCTCCGTCTCCAGGGCCGCCAGCCGCCGGGCAATCCAGGGATGGCGGGCCACCCGGCGGAAGTGCTTCAGGATGGTCCCCAAAGAGACGTGACTACGGGCAGGCATGGATATTCCTTTCCAGACCGGGGCGCCAGACAGGCATTCCCGTGATGGAAAACCCGTGAGCTTTCCCCGGGTGTAGTTTATTATACCCATATGGGCGCCAGGGGGAAGAGAAGAGGCCCTTCCCCGGGTCCTAAAGGGGTGATCTGCCATTGTTGGCGTTGCGCTATCACTATTCCGTTCCCCGTTACCTGGCGGGCCGGGTGGGCTCCTGGCTGAGGCCGCGACACTTTTTTTCCCGGCTCACGCCTTTGCGACTGGAAGAGGTGCCCTTCCGGCCGCCCTCCCCCCGCTGGGTCATCCTGAAAAGCCGGCTGTGCGGCATCTGCGGCTCTGATCTCAATCTGCTGAAAGGCGCCGAGTCCTATCTCCTGGAACCTTATGCCTCCTTTCCCTGCATCCTGGGGCACGAGGTGGTGGCGGAGGTGGCGGAGGCTCCTCCAGAAACCGGTTTTCGACCCGGGGAGCGGGTGGCCGTCAATCCCCTCTTGCCCTGCCGGGCCCGGGAGCTGCCACCGTGCCCTTCCTGCCGGGAGGGCCGGGAAAATCTCTGCGAAAATTTCACCCGGGGCAACCTGGCACCGGGGCCGCTTTTGGGCTTTCACCGCCAAGCCGGCGGCGGCATGGCGGAGTATCTGGCGGCGCCGCCGGAATCTCTGGTGCGCCTGCCGGACGGTCTTCCCGATGAGGCTGCGGTGCTGGTGGATTCCCTGGCCAGCGCCCTGCAACCGGTGCTGGACCACTTCCCGGCGGACTCCGACATTGTGGTCATTTATGGCGCCGGCATTATCGGCCAGCAGTTGCTCCGGGCGCTGCGGGCCCTGGGGAGCCAGGCCCGGGTGGTGATGGTGGCCCGCCATCCCTTCCAGTCGGAGTTGGCCCGGGCCGGGGGCGCCGACCTGGTTTTGCTTTCCCCTTCCCGCCGGGAGCTGGGGGAGGCGGTGGGGGCGAGGTATCTCCCCACCACCCTGGGAGGCGGCAACCTGGAGGGCGGCGCCCACCGGTTCTTTGATTGCGTGGGGAGCCGCGCCTCCCTGCAGGAAGGGCTGGTGGCCCTCAGGGCCCGGGGCACCTATGTGCTGGTGGGCACGGCCGGCCGGGTGGGCCCCGTGGACTTCTCCGCCCTGTGGTTCCGGGAGTTGCGCCTCTGCGGTTCCGCCATGTATGGCCACGGGATTTTCCAGGGCCAACCGCGGCGCACCTATGAGCTGGCGGTGGAACTCCTCTCCCGGCCCTCTTACTCCCGGGCCGGCCTGTTGACCCATACCTTTCCGTTGCGGGATTACGTCCCGGCCTTTCAGGCCGCCTTCGACAAGCGCCGCCACCACAGCGTTAAAGTGGCCTTGGATCCCCGACAATGATCAAAACAAGTGCAGGGGGAGAATGATTTTGGAGGGAAAAGCCGAGGGGCAGTGGACCCCTCCCTCTCAAGCCCCACTCTTTACTCCCTTGGAGCTGGGGGAAATTGAAGGCAACGCTTCAGCCCCTTGCCTTTCCTGCCAGAGGTCCTTATCATGTCTCCAGCCCCTGCTCCCACGGCGAGACGGTTAAGCGTAGGCTCGGCGTGCGTAGGCCGGGAGAGTGCGGAATCGCTTACCCGGTTCATCAGGGGCTGCTTCACCCGCTCCCCCAGGCACCCGTAAATTCTCAAGGTTATTATTGCCGGTGGCCGATAATTTTGTTACCTTGCTCATGCGCTGTAATGTAGATCCTGTTGTGACGAACCGATTATGAGTCATCCCATTCTCACCGACCGTTGCCGCCCCTTCACCCAATATCTCGGTCTGGTCAAGGCGTTGGGACTTTATCCGTATTTCCGGCCTCTCAGTCGCGCTTTCGGCCCGGAAGTGGAGGTCAACGGCCGGCGTCTGGTGATGATCGGCTCCAATGATTACCTCGGGTTCAGCCACGATCCCCGGGTGCAGGAGGCCGCGGCTGCGGCCTTGCGCCGCTGGGGCACCGGACCCGGGGGTTCCCGCTTCCTGTGCGGCAACCTTACCCTGCACGAAGATCTGGAAGCCCGTCTGGCCCACTTCGTCGGCAAGAAACATGCCTTGGTGCATGCCACCGGCTTCAGCACCAATCTGGGGGCCCTCGCCTGCCTGCTCACTCCCAAAGATTTGATTTTCTGCGACCGGGAGAACCATGCCAGCATCTTTGAAGGTTGCCACGCCTCCCGGGGCCGGCTGATCCCCTTTCTCCACAACGATGTGGAGGATGCCGCCCGGAAGATCGCCGCTGCTAAGGAGAAGAGGCCGGCCGGCAGCCTGATGATGCTCCTGACCGAAGGCGTCTTCAGCATGTCCGGGGACCTGGCGCCGCTGGCGGAGCTGGTGCGCCTCAAGGATACCTACCCGGACCTCCTGATCTACCTGGATGACGCCCACGGACTGGGAGTCATGGGCCCCGGGGGCCGCGGCACCGCCATGCACTTCGGGGTCACCGACCAGGTGGATTTCATCATGGGCACCTTCAGCAAGGCCCTGGCCTCGGTGGGAGGCTTTATCGCCGGCGATGACGACGATATTTTTGTGTATCTGAAGCATCATTCCAAAACCCTGATCTTTTCCGCCGGCCTGCCGGCCTCCTGCGCCGCCGCGGTGCTGGCCTGCCTGGATCTCATCGAGCGGGAGCCGGAGCGCATCGAGCGGCTCTGGGCCCTCACCCGGCGGGCCCATGCCGGCTACCAGGAGATCGGCCTGGTGACCGGGGATGGCCGAACCCCGGTGATTCCTATTGTCATCGGCGACGAGGAAAAGGCCGCCCGGGTGGCCGCCGACCTTTTTGAAAACGGGGTCTTCGCCCTGCCCGCTGTCTTTCCGGCGGTGCCTCGGGGCCGGGCGGTGATCCGCACCGCCTTCATGAGCACCCATGAGGAGCGGCAGGTGGATATCGTGCTGGAGGTGTTGGCCGGGGTGGCCGACCGGCATCGCATCCGGGCCACGGACTTGGCCGAGCAGGGGGGCGGGCTGGCCCTGGCCCGGCAACAGACCCCCTTTTGAGCCTCACTCCTTACGTGCCCACCACCATGAGGCCCGGTTTTGCCACGAGACCAGGGACGCATCCACCGGTGACGCTACACCGCGAAGTAAGGAGCCTTGCCTGAGCGATGCGGCTGGATGACCTGCTCCGGATCAGCATGCGGCAGGTATATCGCCATCGCCGCCGTTATTGGGGGGTGATCCTGGCCATTGCTCTGGGGGTGGCCGGCTTCACCACCATCATCACCATCGGCCGGGACGTCAAAAAGAATTTCAATCAGGACCTGGAGCTCATCGGCAGCGCCAATCTCATCCGTCTCTTCTGGGATCTCCGCCCCGGTGAGAACCCGGCCTGGTTCCGGCCGGAGACGGTGGCGGCTCTGCGGCAGATTCCCCAGGTAGCGGCGGTGAGCGAATACACCCTGCGCCCGGCGGTGGTGGCCGGCGGGGACCAACGCCTGGAGCTCTCGGTCTGGGCGGTGGATCAATATTTCTGGCAGCTGCGGCAGTACCAGCCCTCCCTGGGGACCCTGTTCGGGCCCGACAGCGTGGCCGCCCGGAAACGGGAATGTGTCCTGGGAGCTGGCCTGGCCCGGAAGCTCTTCGGCGACCGCAACCCGGTGGGGCAGACCGTGGAGATCGACGCCGACCTTTACCAGGTGGTGGGGGTGATCCGCCTGGATGACTATAGTATCTCCCATTCCCTCTTTCTGCCCCTGAGCACCGCCCGGGATCGGCTGAAGAGGGAAGTGCGGCCGGACCGCCTCCTGGTGCGCTGCGTCACCTGGGATGACGTGGAGGAGGTGGCGGCGGCTATCCCTCCGGTGGTGGCGGCAACCCAGACCGCCACCGGGCTCAATGTCTGGGTGGTCTGGGAGGCCTTGCACCGGGTGAGGCGAGTGGCCTGGTGGATCGAGTTTTTCTTTTACCTGGCCAGCGGGGTGACTTTACTGTTGGGAGGCGTGGGGATCTGGAACGTGATGTCGGCGGCAGTCCAGTCCCGCACCCGGGAGATCGGCCTGAAAAAAGCCATGGGTGCCGAGGACCGGGATATCCTGGCCCAGTTCCTCACCGAAGCCCTGGTGCTGAGCGTGGGTGCGGCCCTTCTGGGGCTGGCCGGCGGGCGGGTGCTGGTGGCCCTGGCCAGCTCCTGGCTGGGGCAGCGCCCCCAGGAGGAGCTCTTCATCGGCTGCCTGGGCCTCAGTCTGGCGGTGGCCTTCGCCATGGGGCTGGGCGCGGGGCTGTATCCTTCACTCAAGGCCAGCCGCATGGAAGTGGTGGCGGCGACCCGCTATGAATAGCCCCCGCAGCAATCCCGACGGCTCCGTGGTTCTGGCCAGAAACCTGAGTATGGTGTATCCCAACGGCGCCGGGGACATCGAGGTGCTCAGGGGAGTGAGCCTCAGCCTCTTTCCCGGGGAGATGCTGGCCATCATGGGCCCCTCGGGGTCCGGCAAATCCACCCTTCTCTACATCCTGGGCCTGTTGCTGAGACCCACCGGCGGCTCCTACTGGCTGGCGGGCCAGGACGTCCTCGCCCTGGACCGGGCCGGTCAGGCCCTCTGCCGCCGGGAACGCCTGGGCTTTGTCTTTCAGACCTGTGATCTCCTGGAAAATTCCACGGTCTATGAAAATCTCGAATTTCCCCTCATCTATGCCGGGGTGCCTCCCCGGGAACGCCGGGAGCGCATTTTGGCCGCCCTGGAGCAGGTCAACCTGGGGCATCGCCTCCGGCACGCCGCCAACCGACTCTCCGGTGGGGAGCGCCAGCGGGTGGCGGTGGCCCGGGCCCTGGTGAACCGCCCCCAGGTCATTCTGGCGGATGAGCCCACCGGGCAGTTGGATCACCGACAGGGCCATCTGGTGATGGATCACTTTGAGGCCGTGGCCGTCGGGGGCACCGCGGTCGTTGTGGTCACCCATGATCCTGACATCGCGGCCCGGTGCCATCGGGTCTGTCCCTTGAAAGACGGTCGCCTCGTGGCAGCTTCGACTCAGGCGCAAGGATGGGCGGCGGATGGCTGAATCTCTGAATCGGCGCGTTAGGTGCCGGGCAGCCCGGCATTATCTGGGGGGCGTGATGGCGCTGATGGCCCTCCTTTCCCTTCTCTCCCCCGCGGCCGCCGGCCCCGGCGCCACCGGGATCACGTCTCCTCCAGCTGACTTTACCACCCTGGTCGGTGTCGCCCTGCGGCAGTCCCCCTATTTCAGCCGCAGCGCCCTGGAAATCGAGGTCCGGCGGCTGGATGAAAAGGACAGCAAATCGGATTACCTGCCCACCATCACCCTGAGGACCAAATTTTATCCTCACCAGCCGGAGCGGGCCGGGGCGGTGAATCAGCGGGATTACTCCCTGGATGTGGCCATTGAGTCTTACAACCCCCTGGTGGCCCACTACAGCCTCAAGATCCGCCAGCTCCTCACCCGCCTGGCGGTGCTCTCGCACCTGCGGGTCATTGCCGATGGCCTGCGGCAATTGGGGAATGCCTTTCTGGAACTGGAGGCCCTGTCCCGGCTGGCGGGTATCCAGGACCGCCTGCTGGAGGTGAGCCGACGCCAGGAGACCTATGTCCGGCGCCTGTTGGAGCTGGGGGAGGTCACCCCCCTGGAGGTGAAGGTCGCAGCCCAGGAAGGCGAGGTGCTCAGGGGGGAGAAGGCCCGCCTGGCGGCGGCCCAGACCCGCCTGAAAGAGAGGCTGAGGGATTTTGTGGGCCTGAAGCCGGAGGAGCCCCTGGATCTCGACCTGCGGCAGGGGCGTAAACAAGTGTTGGGTTTAGGTGAGCCCCGGGACTGGACCCAGCAGGAACCCCGCTCCTACGAGGCCCGCATGGAAGCCATCAAAAGGGAGCTGCAGTCCTGGAACATCACCCTGGCGAAACTGCGGCTTCTCCCGGGTTTGACGGCCGCGGTGCAGACTCCGGACCCCGTGGCCGTGACCGGGGTGCGGGGCTATTTCTTTTCCGTGGGCCTCACCTGGCCGGTATTTGACGGCTTCAAGCGCCTGAGGGATGTCACCCGGCAAAAGACCCTCCTGGCTCAGGCGGAGGCGGAGGGTGCCGTCAAAGAGAGCGATTTCCGCGCCCGCTGGCGGGAGGCGGTGGACAAACTTCAGGCCGCGGCCGCAGCCCGGGAGTTGGCCCGCTCCCAGGTGGAGCTGGCCCGCCTGAAGGAGCGCCAGGCGGAACTTCGGTTTCAGGGCGGCGAGCCCCTCTCGGTGGCCCTGGCCGCCCAACGCAGCCGGCTGGAGGCGGAAGCCCAGCTCATCTCCCGGGAATTGGAGCATGACCAGGCCTTGCTGGAGATGCGCGCCCTTTCCGGTGATCTGGTGAAAGCGTATGTCTCCGAGAGAGACTGGCTTCCTTAGCCACTTCCACACTCACAGGTGCCCTGATGAAGGCCGGCCCTTTTGACACGCCTGCTCGCACCCCGATGAAACAGGTCCATTCCCCCGGTCGTCTGGCCGCTTGGCTGCTGCTGGCTTTATTTCTCCCTGCGAGCTCTGCGCTGGCCGCCCGGGAGGCGGAGGCCCCGGCCCGGGAGCCGGGGGAGGTGCAGATCATCGGCAAGCTCTCCTGTTCCCTGAAGCGGGCGGTGCTGTTGCCCTATGCCGCGGAAATTACTGCGCTGGCCGTAACCCCCGGGCAGGCGGTGCAGGCAGGGCAGGAGGTGGGCCGTTTTCGCCTCACCCCGGAGGCGATCCAGACCCTGCGCCGTCGCCTGGCGCCCCCCCGGGGTCCGGAGCTGGAGGCCCAGTTGGCGCAGCTGGACAAGGACCTGACCGCCGCCGAGGCCCGCTGGCATACCGCCCGGACCCTGGCCAAAGAGCAGCTGGCCTCCCGGCGGGAGCTGGCCGAGACGGAGAGGGCGGTCCAGTCCCTGCGACGCAGCCGCAGCGCCCTGGCCCACAGCCTGAGCGAAGAGCGGCGCCTGGTCCAGGAAGAGCGCCGGCTGGTCGCCCGGCAGTTGGGGGTATCCCTGCCGGCTGCCGGGGTTCCCACGGAGGGCCGCCTCGTCGCCCCCATCTCCGGCCATATCCTGTGGGTGCACCCCGAGCTTCGGGTAGGGGCGGAAATGAAGGGGGGCGAGCCGGTTCTCCAGGTGGGGGTCCTTGACCCCATGCTCCTCAGGGCCCGGGTGCATGAACGGGACTTGCCGTCCCTCAGCCCCGGGATGGAGGCCCGGGTGGCGGTGGACACCTTCCCCCAGCGCACCTTCACCGCCCGCCTGTCCCGCCTTCCCTGGTCCTCCCCGGGGGCGGTGGAGGAGCCGGCTTATTTTGAGGCCGAGTTTCTCCTCCCCAACCCGGACCTGGCGCTGAAGGAGGGCCTCAAGGCCACTATAATCCTGAAGAAACCCTGAGGACCGGACCTGGTTGACCTGGATCGTCCTGAGATAGCCAAATGCCCGCCTGGCTGATCAGGCCGGACAAGCGTTGCCCACTGCCCCGCGAGCACGGGCTGCCCTTCCTTTGCTGCCACTGCGGGAGCTGTTGGATCTCCAGTTCCAGGTGAACGGCTGCAAAGCGGGTATCCGTTCCTCCTCCAGTCTGGTAATCCCTCAACCAGCAGAGATAGGCCAGTAGATATCCGGCAGGAGCCAGGTGGTCTCATCCAGCAGGGCATGCACGGTCAGTCCCTGTCGGTGGGCCTCCGCCAGATATTGCCCCAGCTTCGGGGCCAATCCATTCCCGGGGGCGATGAGGGCCCGGTTGAGACAGAGATAAACGGCCGTCACCCCCTTGTCCCGGGCCAGGGCGGGGACCCGCTCCAGTTCTCCGGCAATGATGAGGCGGTCCGGATAATAAAGTCAGACCGCCAGTGGCGGGGACGGGGCCTCAGCCGTTGGGGACTTTTAACGGGGGTAAGACCCCATTGGGACGAGCGCCGCAGGGCCTCCAGCCCCCGTCGGGCGCCGTCCTCTTCCGCGGCGCCGAGGATGAAAAGGTCGATGTGGAAGGATCCGTCCGGCGGCAGGCCTCCGGAGCTGCCCACCAGCTTCAGGTCGGCAATCCCCGTCAGTCCTCCCAGGATCTCCTGATAGAGATCGGCATTTTCCACGATGACATAGGCACCGAAAGAGATTCTGGGTGATTCCATTCCCCCACTCCTGAGCCCTCAGGCCCGATGCTTTGTCCTGCCATCGGCCGGTTGTGAAAAAACCTTAAATAAATTTTCACTTTCCTATGAAAATTCCGGTCCTGCCCTCCAAAGGCGTCATAAGATGTCCGCCTCAGTTGACTCGGACGCGAGTTCGGGAAACAATAGAGGCATGCCTTCCCAAGAAGCCGACCTCCAAGTCAAGCCAAGAGCCTCAGTTCTGCGGCGTCTTCCGCTGGTGGTCCTGCTCCTCCTTCTGGCGGGGGGCGGCCTGTGGTGGTGGCAACGCCACAGCCTCCCCCAAGAGAGGGGCCTGCGCCTCACCGGCCACATCGAAGCCACCGAGACCCACCTGGGCTTCAAGGTTCCCGGCATCATCGCGGCCATTTATTTTGAGGAAGGTCAGGAGGTCCGAGCCGGGCAACTGGTGGCGGAGCTGGATGACCAGGACCTCAAGCAGGAGCTGGCCGCGGCGGAAGCCCGGCTGGCCGCCGCCCGGGCCAACCTGGCCCGGCTGGAGGCGGGCTACCGCCCCCAGGAGGTGCGGGAGGCCCAGGCCGCCGTGGGTCAGGCCCAGGCCGACTATGACGACAAGGAGCGGGAATTCCGGCGCTTTCAGGCCCTCTTTGAGCGCCGGGTGGTCGCCGCCCAGACCCGGGACCGGGCCGAAGCCGCCTTCCTCATGGCCCAGGAGGCCCTGAAGCGGGCCCAGGAGCGTTACGACCTGGTGCGCTCCGGGTTCCGAAAGGAGGACATCGAGCAGGGTCAGGCCGAGCTCCGGCAGGCCGAGGCGCAGCGGGAGCTGGCCCACACCCGTCTGGGCTACGCCCGCATCACCGCGCCGGTCACCGCCATCGTGCTCTCCCGGCCGGCGGAACCCGGCCAGGTGGCCCAGGTGGGGGCCACCGTTCTCACCCTGGGGGACCTGGACAACCTCTGGTTTGAAGGCTGGCTGCCGGAAACCCAGCTCGGGCAAGTGCGCTACGGCCAGAAGGCCCAGGTGACCACTGACTCATACCCGGGCAAGATCTACCCCGGCTGGGTCTCCTACATCGCCAGCAAGGCCGAGTTCACCCCCAAGATGGTGGAGACCTTCAAGGAGCGGGTCACCCTGGTCTACCGCACCAAGATCCGGGTGGAGAACCCCAACTACGAGCTCAAGCCGGGCATGCCGGCGGAGGCGGTGATCCTGCCGGAGTGAGAGCGCCGGCCAAGGCTTTTGGGTTCGTTCTGCCCAATCTTTGCCGCTGGCCTGGCGGCACCCGGAGGGCAGGGAAGCAGAAATGCCTTGACCCTGCCCCGGCCCCCCAACTGGAAACGCCGATGCAACCCATCATTGAGGTTCAGGGTCTGACCAAGGACTTCGGCCGCTTCCGGGCGGTGGACGGGGTGAGCTTCACGGTGTATCAGGGGGAGATCTTCGGTTTTCTCGGCCCCAACGGCGCCGGCAAGTCCACCACCATCCGCATGCTTCTGGGGCTGCTGCGGCCCAGCGGCGGCACCGGCCGGGTGGCAGGGTATGACCTAATCAGGGAGCAGGCCCGCATCAAGGCGAACGTGGGCTACATGTCCCAGCGCTTCAGCCTCTATGAGGATCTCACCGCCGAGGAGAACCTGGAGTTCTTCGGCGGGGTCTACGGCCTCCCCGAGGAGCGCCTGCGGACCCGGATCGCCGAGGTGCTGGAGCTGGTGGGGCTGACGGCGCGACGCCGGGACCTGACCCGCACCTTGGCCTTGGGCCTGAAACAGCGGCTGGCCCTGGCCTCCGCCATGCTCCATGAGCCGCCCCTCCTCTTTTTGGATGAGCCCACCAGCGGCGTGGACCCCGTGGCCCGGCGCACCTTCTGGGACCTGATTTATCACCTGGCCTCCCAGGGGGTGACGGTCCTGGTGACCACCCACTACCTGGATGAGGCGGAGTTCTGTGACCGGCTCATCCTCATTTCCCAAGGCCGGCTCATCGCCCAGGGCACTCCCCGGGAGCTGAAGGCCCAGGTGACGGATCGCCTCCTGGCGGTCTATCCCGATCCCGAGCGCTTGTCGGAGGCCCTGGCCGCGGCCCGGGAGATCCCCCAGGCCACCGAGGTGGCGGTCTTCGGCGCCGGCCTGCACGTGGCCTTTCCTCCGGAGGAACAGGGAGAGGCGCTCCTGGCCCAGGCCCTGGCGGCCCGGGGGGTGAAGATCCGGGAGCTCAAGCCAGTGTCCCCCACCCTGGAGGACGCCTTCATCGCCCTCACCCGCCGGGCCTCCCAGCACACCTCATGAACCTGCAGCGCACCCTGGCCGTTTTTCGCAAGGAGTTCATCCACATCAAACGGGATCCCTCCAGCCTGGTGCAGGCCATTCTCCTGCCGGTGATGCTCCTGTTGCTCTACGGCTACGCCCTCACCTTCGACATCACCGAGGTGCCGGTGGCGGTCTGGGACCGGGAGCAGAGCCGGGCCTCCCGGGAGCTGGTCAACCGCTTCGGGGCCTCCCGCTACTTCACCGTGGCCTACCAGGTCCAGGGCTCCGAGGAGATCGCCCGGCTGCTGGACCGACGCCGCATCTGGCTGGCCTTGGTGCTGCCCCACGATTTCTCCCGTTATCTGGAGACCGGAGAGCCGGCGCCGGTGCAGGCCATCGTGGACGGCACCGACGCCAACACCGCCAATATCATCTTGGGCTATGTGCAAGGAGTGCTGGCCGAATACAGCCGGGAGGTGGCGCAAAACCGCCTCCGGGCCCGGGGGTTTGACCGGCCCCTGGTGGAGCTCAAAAGCGAGGTTAGGGTGTGGTTCAATGAGGACCTGGAGAGCAGAAACTACATCGTCCCCGGCCTCATTGTGGTCATCATGACCATGGTGGGCTCGCTCCTCACCGCCCTCACCATCGTCCGGGAACGGGAGCGGGGCAGCATGGAGGGGCTCATTGCCACCCCCTTGAAGAAATGGGAGCTCATCTTCGGGAAACTGGGCCCCTACTTCCTCATCGGCATGGTGGACATGTTCATCGCCCTGGGGATGGGGAAGTTCCTCTTCGATGTGCCCTTGCGGGGCAGCGTCCCCCTCCTGATCGTGCTGTCCGCCCTCTTTCTGGTGGTGATGCTGGGCCAGGGGCTCCTTATTTCGGTCCTGTCCATCAACCAGCTCCAGGCCTACCAGATGGCCACCCTGTTCACCTTCCTGCCGGCGTTTCTGCTTTCCGGCTTTGTCTTTGCCATCAAACAGATGCCCCCGGCCCTGCAGCTGGTGAGTTATCTGGTGCCCTCCCGTTATTTCGTCACCATCTCCAAGGGCATCTACCTCAAGGGCGTCGGGCTCGCTCTGCTGTGGAGCGAGGTGCTGATCCTCCTGGCCTTTGCCGTCTTCTTTCTGGTGACGGCCCAGCGCCGGCTGGTCAAGAAGATCCGCTAAGGGCGGCCGAGGGACGCCTAGTCCCGGCCCTGTCCCAAGGAGCGCAAGGGATGCTGAGACGACTGCGACGCATGGTGAAAAAGGAGCTCATCCAGGCGCTCAGGGACCCGCGCCTGAGGCTCTTCGTCATCCTGCCGCCCCTGATCCAGCTCATCATTTACGGCTATGCCATCAACTTCGACCTGAAGAACATCGACACCGGGGTGCTGGACCAGGACCTGAGCCGGGCCAGCCGCCAGCTCGTGAGCCGTTTTGCCGCCACCGAATATTTCGCCGTGAACCATTTTCTCCGGGAGCCGGGGGAGATCAGCCAGCTCATGGACCGTAACCGGGTGACCCTGGTCGTGCGCTTTGCCCAGGATTTCGGCCGGGAGCTGGCCGGCGGCCGGCCGGCCCGGCTGCAGCTCATCCTGGATGGCACCGACTCCAACAGTGCCCTGGTGGTGGCCCGCTACGCCGCCCAGGTGCTGGCGGACTATCAGGAGGAGCTGGCCGCGGCGCGGCTCAGTGCCCTGGGGCTGCCCCCGGAGCTGGCCCGGCCGGTGCGCCTGGAGCCCCGGGCCTGGTTCAATGAGAACCTCATCAGCCGCTGGTCCTTTGTGCCCGGGGTCATCGCCATGGTGGTCATGCTGGTGAGCCTGATGCTCACCGCCCTGGCGGTGGTGCGGGAAAAGGAGCTGGGCACCATGGAGCAGATTTTGGTGACGCCCTTGCGGCCGCTGGAATTTCTTTTGGGGAAGACCATCCCCTTTGTGCTCATTGCGCTGCTGGACGTGGTGCTGGTGACCCTGGTGGGGATCTATTGGTTCGAGGTGCCTTTCCGGGGCAGTCTGGCGGTGCTCTTTTTGGGGACGCTCTTTTTTCTCTTTAATTCCGTGGGCCTGGGGCTGCTCATCTCCACGGTGTCCGCCACCCAGCAGCAGGCCATGATGGCGGGCACCTTCTTTTTTACGCCGGCCATTCTCTTGTCCGGGCTGGTCTTCCCCCTCCGCAACATGCCCGAGGCGGTGCAGTATCTCACCTATCTCAACCCCTTGCGGTATTTCATCATCATCATCCAGGATGTCTTCCTCAAAGGGGTGGGCCTGGAGGTGCTCTGGCCTCAGATGCTGGGCCTGGGGCTCCTGGGGTTGGCCCTGCTGACGTTCAGCGTGCTGCGCTCCCAGCGGCATCTGGGGTAACGGCGGCCCCAGTATTTTAACTATTCGTTAAAAAGTTAACTTACCTTACCGGGCGTCTGGACCTCCGGCCTGCCTTGAGTCCTACCGTTTTCCTTGGCATTTCTGCCGGCAAAATCATCAAAGTGTGCATTGTCCGGATTTAATTTTTCCCATAAGGTGTCGATACTGAAAAATAGCTGAACGGCAGATTATCCAGCCGTTTTTCTCTCCCCGTCTCTTCTCCGGAGGAGACCGAGGCCCTGCCACCCTCACCACCAGGAGGAGCTATGCCTGTCAGATCACGCCTCTTTCCAGCCGCCCTCACCCTGGCGGTCCTCTTCGCCTTCCTGGCGTCTCTCTTAGGGACCGGAGTCCCCGGCCCGGCCGAGGCCGGCAAGGGCGGGAAACCCAAACCCGGCGGCTCCGGCCACCACGGGGTCACCACCTATGAGGGCAGCGCCACCTGCAAGCAGTGCCACAGCAACAAGGTGCAGGAGGTCCTTAACTCGGAACACTATAAGTGGGCCGGAAAGCTGGGAAAAATCAATGACTTCTGCACCTACCCCGACATCAACTGGCTGCAGCAGATCGCCGTCACGGCCCCCGACGGCACCACGAAAAACACTGTCACCGGCTGCGCCTCCTGCCATGTGAGCTATGGGGACTTCACGCCGCCGGCGGTGGGCGGCACCATGCCGGTGCAGGAGGACAAAATCGACTGCCTCATCTGCCACTCCGACGCCTACAAGCGGGTGGGCACCCTGGTGAACGGCAAGCCCGCCCTGGTCATGGACCCCAGCCTCAACCCGGCCACGGTACTGGCGGCCATCAAAAAGACGCCCTCGGCCCAGGCCTGCCTGAATTGCCACGCCCGGGCCGGCGGGGGCAATGCCATCAAGCAGGGCGACCTGGAGCTGGCCATGGCCAACCCCGCCTTCGACCTGGACGTGCATCTGGCCAGCTCTGCCGTGGGCGGGGCCGGGCTGAACTGCATCTCCTGCCACACCGTGAGCACCCACAAGATCGCCGGCAAGGGGAACGACCTCCGGGTGGCGGAGGGGAGCGGCCTGAAGACCTGCGTCACCTGCCACGGCACCGCGCCCCACGGCTCCGGCAACCTCAACAAGCACTACAGCCGGGAAAAGCAGCCCCTGGACTGCACCGTCTGCCACATCCCCAGCTACGCCCGGGGTCTGCCCACCGAGACCCGGCGGGATTTCAGCGTCCCGGCGGAGTTCGACCTGGCCGTGGGCCGCTGGGAGCCCCTACGCACCCTGGGGGAGGATCTGCTGCCGGTGTGGCGCACCTGGAACGGCACCTCCTTCTTCTATAACCTGGGCACCGCCATCAGCGGCGACACCCTCACCCTGGCCGGCCCCAACGCCGGCACCCGGCTCTACCCCTTCAAAGTGCACACCGCCCGCATGGCGGTGGACCAGGCCAACCGGCTCATCCCCCTGAAATCCGCGCCCTTGTGGAGCCGGGGGGACCTGAATCTGGCCCGGGTTCAGGGCGAGCTGGAGGTCTTCGGGAACAATCTCACCAGCGTGCGCTTCGTGGAGGCCACCCGCTATTTCGGCCTTTACCACCAGGTGGCTCCCAAGGACCAGGCCAAGCAGGTCTGCGCCCGCTGCCATAGGTAGACTTTTCTAGTATGTTTTTCCCGGCTCCGGGAGATGACCTCGGAGCCGGTTTCTGATGGCCCTATTCACCCCCAAAGGAGGAGCCCATGCCCATCAGTCGCCGTGATTTTCTCAAATACTGCAGTGCCGCGGCCGCGGCTCTGGGGCTGAGCGGCACGGATCTGCTGCGGCTGGAGCAGGTCCTGGCCGACCCCACCGCGCCCACGGTGCTCTGGCTGCACGGCAGCAGCTGCTCCGGCTGCTCCGTGTCCTTCCTCAATTACATCGCCGCCAGCGACCCCACCGACCCCGGCGATATCCTGCTGAGCCACATCAACCTGGCCTACCATCCGGTGCTCATGGCCCCGGCGGGTCTGCCGGCCTATCAGGCGGCCGAGGCGGCCTACGCCCAGGGGAACTATGTCCTGGTGGTGGAGGGGGCGGTGGCCACCCAGTACAGCGGCCGCTGCTGCTGGCCCTGGGCCAACAGCACCGGTGAGGAGGAGACCTTTCTGGCCGTGGTGACCCGGTATGTGAGCAAGGCCGCCCAGGTGGTCTGCGCCGGCAGTTGCTCGGCCTTCGGCGGCATCCCCGCCGCCGGCAGCAACCCCACCCTGGCCAAAAGCGTCCAGGCGGTGACCGGGAAGGCCACCCTCAATATCCCCGGGTGCCCCTGCCACCCCAACTGGCTGGTGTGGGCCCTGGTGCAGATCCTTCTGGGCAAGAGCATCAGCAAAGACAGCTTCGGCCGGCCCACTGCCCTCTTCGGCAGCAAAGTGCATGACAAGTGCCCCCGGAAGGGCAAACCCAAGGATGCGACCCTGGGCGGCAGCGGCTGCCTGCGGGATCTGGGCTGCCGGGGGCCGGATACCGAGGCCAACTGCCCCCTGCTGAAGTGGAACAACGCCCAGAGCTGGTGCATCGAGGCCAACGCCCCCTGTTATGGCTGCACCGAGCCCGGCTTTCCCGGAAGCACCCCCTTTTACAAGTTTCCTGCCGGATAAGTTTGCATCCTGGCAGCTCAGCCAAGGAGGATGACCCATGCCCAAAGGGAAACCCAAACCGCCGCCGACCCCGACCAGTACCGTCCGGATCATCGACCCGGTGACCCGGATTGAGGGCCATCTGCGCATCAGCGTCACCCTGACCCCGGACGCCACCGGCAAACTGGTGGTGAGCGACGCCCAGTCCACCGGCACGCTGTTTCGGGGCTTCGAAAATATTCTGGTGGGCCGGCATCCCTGGGACGCCCAGCATATCACTCAGCGCATCTGCGGAGTCTGCCCGGTGTCCCACGGTATGGCCGCGGTCCTGGCCCTGGATGCCGCCTCCCAGGTGACGGTGCCGGCCAATGCCCGTATCATGCGCAACCTGGTGATGGGCGCCAATCTCATCGACTCCCACATCCTGCATTTTTATCACCTGACCCTGCCGGACTATGTGACCCCGCCGGCCATGAACATGCCACCCTGGAACACCGACTGGGTGCATGACGAAAGTTTCAGCGACAGTGAGGCCAACACCCTGGCGGCCCATTACCTGGAGGCCCTGAAAGCAAGGCGGCTGGCCCACGAAATGGGGGCCATCTTCGGAGGCAAGCTCCCCCACCCGCCGGCGTATGTGCCGGGGGGCTTCACCACCACCCCCACGGCGGAGAAGCTCAGCCGCTTTGAGGCCTATCTCACTCAGGTTATTGATTTTATTAACAATTATTACATCCCCGATGTGCAGTTCCTGGTGAGCCGCTACCCGGCCTACGACGCCATCGGCCAAGGCTACGGGAATCTTCTGGCCTTCGGCTGCTTCGAGGAAGGCAACGGCAGCCTGTTTCTCAAGCGGGGTCGCCTCCCCTGGGGCAGCGCCACGGTGCAAGCGGTGGATGTCGGGAAGATCGCCGAGTTTGTGAAGTATTCCTGGTATGCCGATGCCACCGGCGGCCTCACTCCGGCCGCAGGGGTCACCACGCCCGTGGATCCGGACAGCAAAACCACGGCCTATTCCTGGCTGAAGGCGCCCCGTTATGAGGGCGTGCCTTATGAGGCGGGGCCGCTGGCCCGCATGGTGGTGAACAATCTCTATCCCGCCGGCAAGGTGTCGGTGAATGACCGCCATCTGGCCCGGGCCTTTGAGGCCCTGGAAGTGGCGGAGCAGATGCGTCTGTGGCTCAACCAGCTCAGGAGCGGCTTGGGCCAGCCCACGTATGTGCGCCAGGCGGTGCCCCTGAACGCCGCCGGGGTGGGCCTCACCGAAGCCCCCCGGGGGGCCCTGGGCCACTGGCTGGAGATTACCAACGGCAAGATCTCCCGCTACCAGGTGATCACCCCCACCTGCTGGAACGCCTCGCCCCGGGATGCCAACGGCCGGCGGGGTCCCTTGGAGGAGGCCCTCATCGGCACGCCGGTGGCCGATCCCGAGCGGCCGGTGGAAGTGCTCCGGGTCGTCCACTCCTTTGACCCGTGCCTCGCCTGCGCCGTGCATGTGCTTAGGCCTGAGGCCGGCCGGAAGATCTTTCCCGTGGCCCATGGCTGAGCGGCAGAGGCCCAAAAGGGGGCGGCCGCCCCGGGTGCTGATCGCCGGGTTGGGGAACCTGCTCCTCCGGGATGACGGGGTGGGGGTGCAGGCGGTGCGGCTGCTGCAAGCCAAGCCGCCCTCCGGGGTGCTGGTGGCGGAGGTGGGGACCCAGGTGCTGGGGGCCCTGCATCTGTTGGAGTGGGCCGACCGGGTGCTGGCCCTGGACGCCCTCATGGCCGGCGGGCCTCCCGGCACCATCTATGCCTGCCGGGAAAGCGACGTGGCCCTGGAGGCGGTCCAGGCCTCCCTGCATGAGCTGGGCCTGCGGGCGGCGCTGCACTTTCTGCCCCGCGAGCGCCGCCCGGAGGTCTTCATCTTGGGGCTGGAACCCGCCAGCCTGGAGCCGGGCCTGGAGCTCTCCCCGCCGGTCCAGGCGGCCCTGCCCCGTTTCCTGGAGCTGGCCCGGGACAGCGCCGCCCGCCTGCGAGGCTGGTAGGGGCTTGTTTCTGGGAGAGGGGGCCAGGGAGCAGTAGCCCCCTGCCCCCTCTTCCAGACCCTCTCCCCCAACCCCACAAAAGGGCTTGGGAGGGGATTGTGAAGGGAGGGCAGGGGACCGAGGTCCCCTGCCCTCCCTCCCTTTAATGGTGGGAGGGTTCAACAGATGCGGGGCAAAAGCTCCCCGGCTGGGGACTCCAGCAGACGGGAGGTGCCCAGCCCGGTGCGCAGCACCACCCGCCCGGGCGGGCCTTCCAGCACCCGGCCGATGCGGGCGGCTTTCTCTCCGTAGGGACTCTGGCGCATAATCTGCAAAGCCGCGTCCGCCTGAGCCTCCGGCAGGACCACGATCATCTTCCCTTCATTGGCCACCTGCAGGGGCTCCAGCCCCAGGGCCTCACAGGCCGCGGCCACCGCCGGGGTGATGGGGATACGGTCCTCCTCCACCTCGATGGCCACCTGGGATTGGCGGGCCAGCTCATTCAACGCCGCCGCCACGCCCCCCCGGGTGGGGTCCCGCATGGCATGGATGCTCAGCCCGGCGGAGAGCAATCCCAGCACCATGCCGGTCAGGGGCGCAGTGTCGCTTTGCAGCTCCACCCCCTCCAGCAGGCCTTCCCGGGCCAGCATCACCGTGGCGCCGTGATCCCCCACGGTGCCGGAGAGGAGCACCACATCCCCGGGCATGAGGGCGCTTCCGGAAATCCCGGGGCTAAGTATCTCCCCCACCCCGGCGGTGGTGATGAAGACCTGGTCCGCGGCGCCCCGGGGCACCACTTTGGTGTCCCCGGTGACGATGCTCACCCCGCACTCCCGGGCGGTGGCCGCCATGGAGGCGGTGATGCGGCTTAAGGTCTCCACCGGCAGCCCTTCCTCCAGGATGAAGGAAGCAGCCAAAGCCAGCGGCCGGGCCCCGGCGGTGAGAAGATCATTCACCGTGCCGGCCACCGCCAGGCGGCCGATGTCCCCCCCGGGGAAAAAGAGGGGCGAAACCACAAAGGAGTCGGTGGTGAAGGCCACCCGCCCGCCCGTGAGATGCAGGACGGCGCTGTCATCTGCGGCATAATCCGCCGGGCCGTAGGCAGAAAGGAAGACCCGCCGGATGAGCTCCCCCATCTCCCGCCCCCCCGCTCCGTGACTGAGCAAAATCACATCCATCATATTCCGGTAGGAGATGATACGTGATAAGTTCAGGGAGAGGGGGCCAGGGGCCGTGGGCCCCTGCCCCCTTTCCCTGGCCTTCTCCCCCAACCCCTTGCAGGGGAGGGTGAGGGGAGGGCGGGGGAGCCACTGCTCCCCCGACCCTTCCCTCACAGCCATTTTACCAGCATAAAAGGGCGCTGTCAGGAGGCGGCCGCCCCCACAGCACGCCCACCTCGGGGAGGCAGCCCATGCAGCCGGATTACGACACCCTGGTGCGCTGGGATCATGAGCATCTCTGGCACCCCTTTACCCAGATGAAGGGCTTTAGGGAGGAGGAGCTCCTCATCATCGAGCGGGGCGAGGGGCCGTATCTCTTTGATCTGCAGGGCCGCCGCTACCTGGACGGGGTCTCCTCCCTGTGGTGCAACGTCCACGGCCACCGGCGCCACGAGCTGGATGTGGCCTTGCGCCGGCAACTGAACCACGTGGCCCACACCACCCTTCTCGGGCTGGCCCATCCGGCGGCCATCATGCTGGCCCGGCGTCTTACGGAAATTGCCCCCACGGGCCTCACCAAAGTCTTCTTTTCGGACAACGGCTCCACTGCGGTGGAGGCGGCCCTGAAGATCGCCTTCCAGTACTGGCGCCAGCGAGGCCAGCCGGAAAAACGCCGCTTCCTGAAGCTGGCTTTAGCCTACCACGGCGACACCCTGGGCGCCGTCTCCGTGGGGGGCATTCCCCTATTCCATGAGATTTACCGGCCCCTCCTCTTTGAGACCCTGGAGGCGCCCACCACCTATTGCTACCGCTGCCCGGATCAGGAGCGTTGCGAGGAGCAGTGCCTGAAGCGCCTGGAGGAGCTGGTGGCGGCCCACCACCAGGAGCTGGCGGCGGTGATCCTGGAGCCGGTGATGCAGGGCGCCGCGGGCATGATCGCCCAGCCGCGGGGCTATCTGGCAAAGGTAAGGGAAGTGACCCAGAAGCAGGGCGTGCTTCTCATCTGCGATGAGGTGGCCACCGGGTTCGGCCGCACCGGCCGCATGTTCGCCTGCGAGCACGAGGGGGTGAGCCCGGATCTGTTGTGCCTCTCCAAGGGGATCACCGGGGGCTACCTGCCCCTGGCCGCCACCTTGGCCACCGACGAGATTTATGAGGCCTTTCTGGGGGAGTTCCACGAATTTAAGACCTTCTTCCACGGCCACACCTACACCGGCAACCCCCTGGCGGCGGCGGTGGCCCTGGCCAGCCTGGAGGTCTTTGAGCAGGACCGGGTCCTGGAGCACCTGGCCCCCAAAATCGAGTTCTTAAGCCGTTTCCTGGCGGAGCTGGCCTCTCACCCCCACGTGGGCGACATCCGCCAGCGGGGCTTCATGGTGGGGATTGAGCTGGTCCGGGACAAGGCCGGCAAGGAACCCTTCCCGGTGGCCCGGCGCACCGGCCATCGGGTGATCCTGGCGGCCCGGAAGCTAGGAGCGATCCTAAGGCCCCTGGGCGACGTGATTGTCCTCATGCCGCCTTTGTGCATCACCCCGGCGGAGCTGGAGGAACTCTGCCGCATCACCGCCGCGGCCATCGACCAGGGGACCAGGGTAGATTGACAGTTGGACGCTGAAATGGCCCGACTTTTCAGCCCGTCTGTCCCCCGGAGCTCCCTGCGAACCCCACCACCGCCGCAGCCGGAATCAGCGCCGCGTAGCAGAGGGCGCCCGCTGTCAAAGTGAGGCTGACGCCCCAGGCCAGCCCCAGGATGGCTGCGGCCCCGGCCGCCAGCACTCCCGCCGCGCCGTTGATCCCCCAGAACCAGGGGGTGGGCCGGGCATCCTGCTGCATCACCAGGCGCATGCCGGTGGGGAAGCCGCAGCCCATGAGGAGCCCCGCCGGGGCAATAATGGCCACGCTCAGCACCCCCCGCCAAAAGAGGGGAGTGCTTTCCGCTCCCGCCAACACTCCCGGCACCCATATCGGCAGGCTCCCCAGGTAGGCGGCGGTGAGGAGGGCCCAGACGAAAAGCCACCCCGGCCGGATGAGCGGCAAGGCCCCGGACAACAGGCTTCCTAATCCGGTGGTGAAGATGAGGCTGAAGAGCACCAGGCTGAGGCCATGGAAGGGGTGCCCCAGAAAGACCCCCAATCGCTGGAACAACCCGATCTCCACCATCATGAAGCCCACCCCGATGAGGAGGAAATAGGCGGTGCCGCCGGCGATGAGCCTGGCCGGCACCTCCCGCACCGCCGGCCGCAAGGGCACGATGATGGTCAGGGTCACCAAAAACAAGGAGATCGCCAGGATCAGAAGCAGGGTAAAAGCGGCCAGGAAATTGCCCATCAGCGCCCCCCCGGGGGTGGACTGGCGGGCCAAGGGGAACCAGGCGCTGGGACGGTGAAAAGGCAGGTGGTTGAAAAAGAAAGGCCGGTCATCTGTGGGCGGCCGCACATCCAGGAGGAAGCTGGCGGAAAGTTCATCCAGGGCCTGACGGCTCCCTGCACCCAGAATGGCCTGCCAGGAGGGGGAGGCTGGCGGGTTGTGGGGATGCAACAACAGCCGGTAATCATACTCAAGCACCGCTTGCTCCAAAGCCGCCAAGTCCTGGGCTATCCAAGGTGAGGCGGCGATGAGCAGGGTGGCCATCTTGCCGCTGGAGACGGCAAAGAGATACTCCTTCGGGTCCCTGACGCCTTGCTCCAGCAGGGTGGCCACCGCTAGACTGAGGAGACGGCTGAATTCGTCCACCTCCCCGGGGCTGTACCAGCGGCTGACGCTGAAGACGCCTTTGGGAGTCAGGCGAGAAAGAAAGGTGCGCCAGGCCTCCACGGTGTAAAGCCCGTTTTCGCTGGTAGTAAAGCCGCCGGCGGCGTTGGCCCGCTCATCCCCCGCCAGGCTCATTTGGATGATGTCAAATGTCTCCGGGTTCCGGGTGAACCAGTTGCGGGCCTCCGCGGCCAAAAGGCGGACGCCGGGGAGGTGCGCCAGCCCGGCAAACCGGGAGATCTCCGGGTGCCGGGTCACCAGGTCCACCAGAATGGGATTGAGTTCCAGGCCGGTGATGTCCCGGCGGCCGAAGACCCAGGCGGAGAGCACATCCCGGCCGCCGCCGGCCCCCACCACCGCCACCCGGGGGCGTTCCGGGAGAAAGTAGGCCAGATTCACCACGTCATACTTTAGGAACTCCACTTCCTCCACCCGGCCTCGGAAGGGAAACATCTGGGCGTCGGAAAAGCCATCAGACCGCAGAATGCGGTGTTCCACCTTCAGGTTAGCCGGCAGGCGGGATGAGGGCCCCCACAACATGGGCTCCTCGCTATCCATCCGGTGGACGGTCACCCGGGAAAAGTAGTTCCATTTTTCCGCCACCAATTTGAAGGGATTGCGGCGCTCCAGATCATCCTTGACCACCAGTGGCTGCAGACCATAGACGGTGAGCCCGTTGAGGAGGGCAAAGGCGGCCAAAGGGAGAGCCAGCCTGAGGCGGTGGGCCAGCCAGGCGGCGGCCGGCGGCGGCGCTTCCGGCGAGCCCCCCAGCCCGGAGCGGGCAAAGAGGCCGCCGGCGGCGATGGCCAGCACTCCTAGCCAGAGCACCGCCGAGGGGCCGTCAGTCAGGCTGAGGAGGCCCAGCACCGCCAGGCAGCCCACCGCCGCTCCCACCATGTCCACGCCATAAACCCGGCTCACCGGGAAGGGGCTCTGGGTGAGAGCGAGACTGACGGTAATACCGGAAAAGATATAGGGCAGGGCGAGGAACACCGCTAGCAGCAGCCAGGCCAGCAAGGCGGTGAGGGACAGGGACACGGTCACCGGCAAAAGCAGCTGGCCCACCAGGGAGAAGACCATGCTCACCCCGAAGGCGGTGCTGAAATATGCCAGGTAATAGGACAGACGGGCGGCATAGCGCTCCTGGCAATAGTAGACCCACACTGCGCCTAAGGTGAGGCCGAACATGGCCATGCTGATGGCGAAAAAGGCCAGATGATACCACAAGATGACAGAAAGGATTCTGGTCTCTGCCAACTGGAACATCAGAGTGCAGGCAGTGATCAGAAATACTCCGGCATAGAAAAAGAGGGAATTACTGTTCATTATCCACCGAGAGTGAAGAAATCTTTCTCACTAGAATGACTTCGTCATCCAAAAATTCCCACTGATATCCCCGGTTGCATTTGAGACGTGTCTGAAACCAAGTGTAGTCTTCGGAATCCATCACCAGGAAGGCATCGTATTGACGCAGGAAGTCATCCCAGGCCATGATGCGCAACGTGGGAAAGTGGCGTTTCACCGCGGCCATAGCATGATAATCATCCACCGCCGCTCGGTTGTTCCCCCGAGCAATGGCCGCCTCCCAATCCAGCAGGAAATAATAGCGTTCCGGTTTGGAGGAATGGTAGGTCCGTTCCAGGAAGTCAACGGCCACGGGCACCACCACCGGGAGAGAGACGCAGCCGGGAGGCGCGATCTCCCGGGGAGGAGGAGTGGCAGGCCAGATGACGGCATAGAGGAGCGGGATGGTCAATTGTCCGGCCAAAAGGAGGGCGGGGAGCTTCCGCCTCAGATCTGCCCAGCCTCCAGGGAAGGACACCTGCCGAAAATCCGGGAACCACATGAAGGCCAGGTTGCTCAACACCACCGCCCAGCCCAGGGTGCCGGGCAGAAAGTAGCGTTCCCAAAACACTGACACCACAGTCCTGGACACCACCCAGGCAACGGCAGGCGGCAGGCAGATGAGGAGTGGGGCCAGCAGGTTCAGGTCCTCTCGGACCCTGAGGGTGCCAGAAGATGCCGGTTCGGTCCCAGAAGAGGGTGCGGAGAATCTCTCTCCCTGCTGAGCCACCCACCACCACGCCAGAAAAATGAGCGCCAGGGGCAGGGCGTGCCCGAAGGAGGCCAGCAGGTCTTTAGCTCCGGGCACCGGAATCCACGAATAAGGGCTCGCAGTCTGGCGATGACGGGCCATGGGCCCCAGCCACGGGAGAAAGGCACACCATCCCAAAAGCACCGCGATATACAGGGGGAGATGGAAGAGACGCCGCCGGACATCCGCGGCCACCGTGGCCATAAGAAAGACACCGCTGTAGAGGAGGCCGAAATAGTGAGACAAGACGAGGCCGGCGTGCACCAGGGCCTGCTGGCCGGCCAGCCGCCAGGTGGGTTTGTCCGCTGCCGCCCGCCTGGCATAGAGGTAAAGAGCCAGGCTGGCCAGCAGCAGAAAGAGTCCGTATGCACGGGCTTCCCGCACCTGCCGGACCACTGTCAAGGAGAGACAGAAGGCGGCGGTCACTCCCAAGGCCGCGGTCCCCAAAGGATAGGACAGGCGCAAGGTTCGCCAGGTAACGGCGAACGCCCCCAAGGTGCATAGGCAGGATAACAGCCGGAGAGAGAATTCTGATTTCCCCCAGATCCAGCCCCAGCCCCAGGCCAGTAGGTAATACAGGGGCGGCGAGTTGTCCACCTGGTCGGCCAAGGCCGAAAGCATCCGGGTGGGGGTGGGCAGGCTCACCAGCATCGCGGTGAGCACCTCATCCCCCCAGAAAAAGTGGCGGTGGTGCAGAATGAGGAAGGCGCCGAAGAGGGAAGCCATTCCCAGAACCGGGAGCCATCCTTCCGGAAGGGGGCGCTCAGAAGGCATCCTGTTCCTCCGGCCCTTGGCGAATAAGGGCCCTCAGCCTGAACCGCCACTCCTGCAGGCGGCCGAGATAATCATAGGCCCCCTGGAGCTTGCGGCGGAAATCGCTGAAGGAATCCTGTTGCAATACCAGGAGACGGGGGAGGAGGCGAGGCGGCCCGGGGAGACGGGGGCGGCCGTAGATGGTGGTGAAGATGAGGGAAATTCCCAGCTTTGACAGGCGGGCCAGGGCTGCCCAGGGCACCGAGGCGTAGCCGCCATAGGGCAGGGCCAAACACTGAGCCCGGAATCGGAGGTGCTCCTGCATGAGTTCCAGTCCGGTCTCCACTTCCGCCGTCGCCGCCGAGGCAGGCAGCCGCCCCAGGTCGGTATGACTGTGGCCGTGCAGAGCGAGCCCGACCCCGGCCTGATGGAGCTCCCGGACTTCCTGCCAGGTGAGGGGCCGCCACAGCTTCGGGAACCGACAGGCATGCGCCCGCCATGATGCCGGGAATTCCTCCCCTCCCTCCTCCGGCCGGCAGAAGCGGTAGCCCTGTGGCGCCATGAAGAGCACCTCCGGCCGGTCCACAAAGCCGGTGGTGAGGAAGAGATTGAGTTTCAACCCGTATTTCCTGGCCAAGGGCCACGCCACCCGATAAAAATCAGCATAGCCGTCATCGAAGGTGAGGAGCACCGCCCTCGCAGGGAGGGGCACCTGACCTCGGGCGGCAGCGGCAAATTCCCCCAGGCTCAGGGTCTGCCACCCTTCCCGGGCCAGCTGGGCCAGCTGGGCCTCAAACTGCTGCGGCAGGAGGGAGTAAACGGGCTCATCGGGGTCCTCCACCAGTTCGGGCAGCACCCGGTGGTAACAGAGCACCGGCACAAAACCGGCCTCCTGGCGCAGCCGACGGTCGAGCTCTCCCCATACCCGGGCGCCCAGGCGCGCCAGCCCAAGTTGGGTCCGCCGCCGCATGTTACCCCCGCCCGAGGTGCAGGAGGCGCCTGAGATGCCAGCGCCGCTGAAACTCCCGGAAGCCCGGACCGTCATAACGCGGGGCTTTCTGCCGCCAGGCGTGCAGATAACCGAGCCAGATCTCCACCCCGCCGCGCCCGTACGGCCGGCTGGCCAGATGATACAGGCTGCTGGCCAGCACCCACAAGGGCGAGGCCCCGGCGAAATAGAGGGCCCGACCCTGACGCCGCCAGCCCCTGGCCCGGGGCTTCAGGTGCAGGGTGCGCAATTCCGGATCTGGGAAGGTTTCCGCCTGCCAGCCCCGGCGCAGCGCCTGAAGGGAGTCGATGCCCTCCCAGCCTTCCCCCGGCGCCAGGCCCCCCAGCTCCTCAAAACACTCCCGGCGCCAGCCCTTCAGCGCCCCGATCATGGCGAATTGCTGACCTCGCATGGGCACCACCCACCCGGAATGATAATCCCATACCGTCCCGGTGGCCACTCCCAGCCGGGGCCGGGCCCGGAACTTCTCTAAAATGATCTCATAGTACCGGGGTCCCAAAAGAATATCGGCATCCAACACAAAAAGAAAATCATAAGCCGCCAGATCAAGCTGGGAAAAGCCGAAGGTCAGGGCCGCCACCAGCTGGCTGCCGGTATCCCGTGGTCCGGCCAGCGGTCGGCTGACCGGCAGGAGCCAGGGTTGTTTTCGGACGGCCGCCTGGATGAGGACCCCGGTGTCGTCGGTGGAGCCGTCATCCACGATGACCCAGCGGGCGGGCGGCACGGTCTGGCGGGCCACGGAGACGAGGGTGAAGCCGAGGGTGGCCGCCTCATCCCGGGCCGCGGTGATGATGGCAAAACGGGGCTCAGACATGAGGGGTCTCACGGAGAAACCGCCGCCGGAGTGTGAGGTGATCCTGACCTGGCTGCGGAAAGAAGAGGCCCGAGTCCTGGATGAAGCGGCTCTGGGGGAAGATGGCGGGAAACATCCAGAACAGGGCACCTCGCCATAAGCCCTGGGCATACCAAAGACCGAGGAGGCTTTCGAGACGCCGGCACCGGTCCCCCAGCATCCAAGTCCGGAGCAATCCGGGAAGGTCCCACAAAAGGACCACAACCAGGCGCCGAAGAAGGGCTAATGCCAAGCGGGGCAAGCCGGCATATTTGAGGACCAGCCCGGCGTCCGCCACCCCCTGCATCAGATTGATCCGCTTCATGGAGCCTTCCTGCCAACGATCGCAGGAGAGGACATGGTAGGTGATGGCTTTGGGGGCAACCGCCAGGGCAAAACCGGCCTGCCCCAGCCGCCAGAAGAAGTCGGTGTCGTGATCCCGCCGCAGGACCTCGGAGAAGCCTCCCAGGGATTCACAGAGCGACCGCCGAAACATAACGTTTCCTGTGGTGAGTCCATCAGGGGAGGGGAGCTGCCAGTCCCGGGACTGGCTTTCCCCCAGGACGCGGCGGGCCCGAGGGCCCAAGGCGGAGAGCACCTCCGGCGGCAGCGCCAACACCACCCGGCCGCCCACGCAGGGGGCGCCGGTTTCCTGGGCCATCCGCCACAGTTCCCACAGCCAGGTGGATGCCGCCACCTCATCGTCATCGCAAAAAGCCACCCACTCCCCGGAGGCCAGCCGGAGACCGACATTGCGGGCGGCGCTGATGCCCCGGTTCTCCTGGCGGACATAGCGCAGCGGCACCGGGCCGGCCTGCCTGGCCGCGGCGGCCACCACCTCCGGGGTTTCGTCGGTGGAGCCGTCATCCACCACCAGGATCTCATACCGGAAGGCCCCCCGGGTCTCCTGCTTCAGAAGGCTCAGGAGGGCCCGGGCCAGTGACCCGGCCCGGTTGAAGGTGACCACCAGGACCGTGATGTCCGGAGCCACCGGGAGGTTCCTGGCGGACATGGGGGCGGTCATCCCTTCTCCTGCCGGGTGGATAAGAGCCTAAAATACCACCAACTTTGCAGAGCCAATACCAGGGCGCTGTTCAGCAACATTGCCAAGGCCACCCCGATGAGACCCAGGGCATGCGTCAGCAGCAGTCCCAGGCTCAGGGTGGCCAGAAGTCGCACCTGGTAGATTTTGCAATTGACATCGGGCCGGCCCAGGGCCCAGATACCGCAGTCCACCGCCAGGGGCAAAGCGGACAGCCAGACCTGGACCGCCAGGAGGGCCAGAACCAAACCTTGGCCGGCAAACTGCGGTCCGTACAGCAATCGGATGAGACGGTCGCCGCCTACTGCGACAAGGAGACAGACCCCTCCCACCAGCCCCCCCACCAGCAAGGTGTTAACCAGGACGAAGTGGCGCATCTCCTGAGCGCTTCCGGTTCCGAAAACCCGGACTGCCTTGGGGGTGAGGAAATTGCGGCTGCCCACAATGATGGGGTTGACAAACCCCACCACACTCAGACAGGCTGCCAGGAGTCCCACAGCATTGACCTCGCCCCGGGCTGCCAGTAGCCAGGGAAAGAAATAGTTACTGAGATTGAGGGCCAAATTGCCCCCTAAAATCCATTTCCCAAAAGTCCAGTGCCGGCTGAAGGCTATCCGGGTGGACGGAAACGAAATGGTGAGCTGCCGGCGGTTGTCCGCAAGCCATAAGGCCCCCACCACCCCTCCCGCCAGGGAGAAAACCCATAATGCAAGGCTGGCGGACAGGCTCCCCAGCCACGCCAGCAGGATCAGGCCACCGATCCTCAGGCCCGAGGCCACCAGGTCCACCCCCAGGGCTTTGCCCATCTCCAGGTGGGCAAAATACATGCGCCGGCAGAACTCCAGAAAGTAAATGCCCAGGCCGGTGGCCAGCAAAGTGGTGGGAACGGCGGCCAGGCCCGGATGGGCGCCCTGTCTCACCAGCAAGTAGGCCACCAGCCCCAGGAAAGGGAGCGCCAGCAGGGAGAAGGCTGCTTGCTGGAGCAGGACGCTGCCGGTGTAGGCGGCCACCTTGGAGGCCGGCAGGCGGGGGCGGAAGTAGGTGTACGGCAACCAGATGAGTACTTCCTGGAACTCCATGACCAGCCCCAAAAGGGTGATGGCCACCAGATACAGTCCCAGCTCCTCCTTGCCGCAGACCCGGCCCACAATCAGGGTGGTGGCAAAGGAGGCGGCCGCCACCACTCCCTGATCCAGGAGGGTGAGCAGGCGGGGGCGGTCCAGGGCCGCGGTGAGCAGGAGGGCCCGCCGGCCTGAGGAAGTCGCCCGTTCCTGGGCCATGTGATCCTGCTCTCCGTCCGGCACGGTGGGACACTCCCGAGGCTGATGCTGGCCGGTTCAGCAGTTGTCTTACCATAGCAGGACTGAGAGTGGCAACCCAGAGGCGGTGGCCCACCCCCTCCCCCGGCCGGCAAGAGACCCGGCTCACGCCGGCACCGTGTGGAAGAACTCGGCCAGCTCCGGATCGGCGGCCAGTTCCGGACCGGACCCCGCCTTCGCCACCCGGCCCTGGTCCAGGAAATAGGCCGCGTTGGCCTCGGGCAAGAGAAGGTGGGTCTCCAGTTGGCTGGCCACCATGAGGGTGAGGCCCTGGCCGCGGAGGGTGAGGAAGACCTGGCGGAACAGTTTCACAAACCGGGGGCTGAGGCCCAGGAAGGGCTCATCAAAGAGGAGCACCCCGGCCCCGCTCATCAGGCCCCGACCCAAAGTGACCATGCGCTGCTGGCCGCCGCTTAAGACCCCGGCGGGCAGATGGCGGCGCTCCGCCAGATCGGGGAAGAGCCGATAGACCTCTTCCAGGCGGCGGGCCAGATCCTGCCGGCGCACATAGGCCCCGATCTCCAGGTTCTCCTCGACGCTCAGGTCCGGAAAGACCTCCATGCCTTCGGGCACCAGGACCACTCCCTTGGCCACCCGCTCCCACACCGGCAAAGCCTCGATGGGCTCGCCGTCCAGGAAGATGCGGCCCGCGGCCGGCACCAGCAGCCCGGCCACGGTGCGCAGCAGCGTGCTCTTGCCGGCGCCGTTGGGGCCGGTGAGAAGGGTGAGGGCCTTGGGGGGAGCCGCCAGGAAAAGGTTTTCAACCACCGGCCGGCCCCGGAGAATGACGGTGAGGCCCTGAATCTCAAGGCGAGGCGGCTCAGAGGCCGTCAGGCTCATCGGCATCTGCCTCTCTCTCTCCCAGGTAGGCGGCCCGCACCGCCGGATGCTCCAGCACCTCCTCGGGCCGCCCCACCGCCAAGAGCTCCCCCTGATCCAGGGCCGCCAGGCGGTCCGAGACCCGGGCCGTCAGGGTGAGGAGGTGGTCATTGAGCATGAGGGTCAGGCCCTGCCCCCGCAGGGTGCGGATGAGCCGGGCGGCCTGGATCACTTCCCGGGGACCCAGGCCCGCGGCCATTTCATCCAGCAGCAGCACCCGGGGGCCGGTGGCCAGGGCCCGGGCCACCTCCAGGCGCTGCAGGTCGGCAAAGGGGAGCTCCCCCGCGGGAGTGGCCGCGTGGGCCGCCAGACCCACCAGCTCCAAAAATTCCCATGCCCGAGATGTTGCCGCCTGCAGGGAAGGTAACCCCGGGGCGCCGAACATCAGCCCCAGGGCCACGTTCTCCAGCACCGTCATCTCCGGAAAGGGCTGGGGAATCTGGGAGGTGCGGGCTAGGCCGTGGTGCACGATGCGGTGGGTGGGCCAGCCGGTGATGTCGGTGCCGAACAGCCGGATGCGCCCGCCCGTGGGCTTCAGCACGCCGCTGATAATATTGAAGAGGGTGGTCTTGCCGGAGCCGTTGGGACCCAGCACCGCCAGGATCTCCCCGGCGCGGACGCTCAAAGAGATCTCCCGCAGCACCAGCCGCTTGCCGAAGCGTTTGCTCACCCCCACCATCTCCAGGCAGGGAGGCCCTGACCGATCCGAGGTGGGCTCCGGGTCGGCGCCTTTCCCGGGGGCTTCCGAGGGCACCGGTGAAATGGGCTTCCGGTGAGGCAAAGTGGGCGCGGCTTCCCGGGATTCCAGCCAGGCGGCCACCCCCCGAGGGAAGAAGAGGATGGCCAGGATCACCATCACCCCATAAACGGCGGCATGGCCGGTGGGGAGCCAGGGCCGGAGCACCAGTTGATCCAGGGGATAAAGGAGCAAGGCCCCCAGCGCCGGCCCCAGGAGATGATAACGCCCCCCGAAGATGCTGAAGACCAGAGGCATGGCGGAGATATGCAGGGTGAAGACCAACGGCGGCTCCAGGATGCCCAGGAGATGGGCATAGATGGCCCCCAGAAACCCGGTGAGGGCGGCGCTCAGGAGCAAGGCCAGGGAGCGGTGCCGCCACACCGGCACCCCCACCAGGCCGGCGGCGGTCTCGTTTTCCCGCACGGCCCTCCAGGCCCAGCCCCAGCGGGAAGTGAGGGCCCCGCGATGCAGAAGGAGGCTCACTGCCAGGAGGGTCAGGAGGAGGAAATATTGCGCCCGGGTATCCGCGCCCAGGGCCAGGGTCAGCGGCCCCAGGGTCAGGGTGGGCAGTGGCGGGATTCCCACCAGTCCCTGGGATCCCAACGTGAGGGAGTTCCAGTTGTCGATGATGACCCGGGGAACCTCCACCGCCGCCAAAGTGGCCAGACCCAGATACACCCCCCGCAGGCGGGCAAACCCCAGGCACCACAGCCCGGCGTAGAGCACGGCCACCAAGGCCCCCACCGGTACCGTCACCGCCGGGGACCAGCCCAAATGGTGACAGAGGAGGGCGGACCCGTAGGCCCCCAGACCGAAGAAAGCGCTGTGCCCCAGGGAGATGGCGCCGGTCAAGGCATAGAGATTCCAGGCCACCGCCACCGCGCCGTAAAAGCAGGCCAGCCCCAGGACCGTCTCCCCCACCGGCCAGCGCCCGAAAAGCGGCCAGACGGCCAGCCCGGCCAGGAGGATGACGGCGGCAACTCCGGGAGAGAGACGCACCTTTAAGCCTCCGTCCGGATTTTCAGCCCCTCCGGCCGGAGGATGAGAAGGAGCAGCAGGAGGAGGGCGCTCACCAGCTCCCGCCAGTTGGCCCCCAGGGCCAGGGCCGCCCAGGATTCGGCCAGCCCCAGGACCCAGCCTCCCACCAGCAGGGTGGGGATGCGGCCCACGCCGGCGAAGATGGTGAGAACCACCGCAATGAGGGTGGCCTCCAGGCCGCCGGCGGGGTAGAGATACAGGGTCTGGCCATACAGGGGGCCGGCCAGGCCGATGAGCAGCCCCCCCACGGCAAAGGCCACGGTGCGCATGCGCCCCAGATTGATTCCCACCAGGCGGGCGGCCTCCCGGTTTTGAATGGTGGCCCGCAGGGCCTTGCCGTCAAAGGTGCGGGTGAGCCACAGATGCACCAGCCCGGTGGCCATCAGGGACAAGATGAGGAGAGTGATCTGGGTCTCGGTGAGGATCAGCCCCAGGGCCGGGAAGGGCACCAGGCGGGGTGAGGCCGGCTGGATGAGGCGATAGTCCGCTGAGAAGGCATAGAGCAGGGCCTGCTCCACCACCAGGGCCACCCCGAAGGTCACCACCAGGCTGTTCATGGGAAAGGGCTCCCTGACCAGCCTGAGGAGCTGGGCCAGGGCCAGGGCAAAAAGCGGCATCAGGGCCAGGGTCAGGGGCAGGGTGGCCAGGGGGTGCACCTCCAGGGCCCGCCAGAGAAAGTAGGCCAGGTAGCCGCTTAAGATGATGAGTTCCCCGTGGGCCAGGTTGAAGGCGTGAGTGACCCCGAAAATCAGGGCGAACCCCAGGGCCACCAGGGCATAAAAGGACCCCAGAGAGAAGCCGCTCACCAGGAGATGCAGGCCCGCGGACATGGCAGGTCCTCAGCACCTCCTGGAGGGGAGGCCAGCCCTTCCCCGGACCTTGCCCCCCGGGTGGCGGGAGGAACCTTTCCCGGGCTGGCGCCCCAGATGCCTCGCTGCAGGTGATGAATTCATTTCTTCCCCTCCGGCAGGGGGACGATGACGGCGGCCTTGGCCCGCTCCGGCGGAAAGACCGGCACCAGGCGGCCTTTCTGGATCTGCACCACCACGTGGTGGTAATCCAGGGGATCGCCGTGGGCGTCGAAGCGCACCCGGCCCAGGGGCAGGCTGAGGTCCAGGTTTCGGAGCTCCTGCACCACCTGCTCCCCGGTGGGGGCGGGATGCCGGGCATAAGCCCGCTCCAAGGCGGTGAGGAGCACTTTGGCTGAGGCGTAGCCGTGCATGGCAGTGGTGGTGGGGGTCTGCTGGAAGCGCGCCTCAAAGGCCTGGACAAAGGCGGCGGAGTCCTTTTCGGTGCCCGGCCAGGTGACTTCCGGCGTCCAGGCACAGGTGCCCAGGACCCCCTCGCCCAGCTCCCCCAGGTCGTCAATGAAGCTGGGGTAGGCGGCCCCCCAGGGGGCCAACAGGGCTTTCAGAGTGAGACGCTGCTCCCGAAGCTGCCGGACCAACAGCAGGTTGTCCGGATAAAAACCGCCGGAGATGAGCACTTCGGCCCCGCTCAGCCGCACCTTGAGGAGGGCCATGGAAAAATCCGGGGCTCCGGGGCGGAATTTCTCCTTCACCGGGATGCGGATCCCCTGACGGCTGAGGCGCGCCTCCACCCCTTCGGCGAATTCCAGGGAGCCAGGGGTGGCCATGTAGATGAGGGCCACCTGTTTGGGTTTCAGCACTTCCCCCACAAACCGGCACACCGGGGCCAGGATGCCCTCCAAGTTGGAGATCCGGAAAAAATAGGGATTGCGGCGCTTTTGGGTGAGGGACGCCTGCAGGCTGGCGGAGGCCACATAAGGGACCTGGTGTTTGGCCGCCATCTCGCTGATGGGCCCCACCAGGGTGTCCACGTAGCCGCCCACCAGCCCCACCACCTTTTCCCGGGTGATGAGGTCCTGGGCCTGGTTGAGGGCGATCTCCGGCCGGCTCTGGTCATCCCGGGAGAGGAGCTTCACCCGGCGGCCGTTCAGGCCGCCCCGGGCGTTGACCTCGGCCACCGCCAGGGTGATGCCCTGGTGGATTTCCGTGCCGTGTTTGGCCAGGGCGCCGGTGAGGGGGTTGATCTCCCCCAGGGCGATGTCCGAGGCCCCGGCAACGCCGGGAGTGCCGCCGGCCAGCAGCAGAACGACGGCCAGAAATAATATCCACCGGCGGTAATGACCCCCTCGCCTCATGCCCCCATCCTTGCCGGAATTTGGGAAAACCTGCACAATCTTTTTACCCCTTTTTCCGGCCCGGTGCCAGAAATTTCTCGGTGGCTCCTCACCAATGTTCTTTAAAGGGGCGAGAAAGGGGATTTTCTGAGGGAGCACAGGGGGTCCTTCCTCTGGGGCCGTCACCCTGATACAATCACCCGTGGTTGGGGAGAAGCGGCCGTCTGTGGGAAATCCGCAGCCATTGCCGGGAACCGGAAAGCCGGTGAGATCACGGGCCTTATATTTTCTGGAACCCTATCGGGTGGGACTGGTGGAAGAGGAGCTGGCGCCGCCGGGTCCCGGCCAGGTGCGGGTGGAGACGCTGGTCTCCGCCATCAGCCCCGGGACCGAACTCCTCATCTACCGGGGGAGGGCGCCCCGGCGTCTGGCGGCGGATGTCTCCCTGCCGGCCTTGGCCGGGGCCACCCTGGATTTCCCTCTGAAATACGGCTACGCCGCGGTGGGGCGGGTGACGGTCCTGGGGCCGGGGGTGGAGGCAGCCTGGGAGGGCCGGCTGGTCTTCGCCTTTCAGCCCCACGCCGAGGGCTTTGTGGCGGACCTGGCGTCGCTTTTGCCCCTGCCGCCGGGGGCGGCGCCCGAGGAGGCGGCCTTGTTGCCCAATCTGGAGACCGCCCTCACCCTGACGCTGGACGGCCGGCCCCTCGTGGGCGAGCGGGTGGTCGTCTTCGGGCAGGGCATCGTGGGGCTCCTGCTCACCTCGGTGTTGGCCCGGTTCCCGCTGGAGCTCCTGGTGACGGTGGACCCCTGCCCCAACCGCCGGCTGGCCTCGGAGACTGCGGGGGCCCATGTCAGTCTCGACCCCGCCGCGCCGGATTTCCGGGAATGCCTGGAGGCCCTGCTGGGACAGGAAAGGCCCTGTCCCGGCGCCGATTTGGCCTTTGAGGTCTCAGGCCGGCCCGAGGCCCTGGACCTGGCTTTGGAATGCCTGGGCTTTCACGGCCGGGTGGTCATCGGCTCCTGGTATGGGGAGCAGGTGGCGCCCCTGCATCTGGGGGGGGAGTTCCACCGCCGGCGCCAACGCCTGATCAGCAGCCAGGTGAGCACCATCGCCCCGGAACTGAGCGGGCGTTGGCACAAACCCCGGCTGTTGGCCCTGGCCTGGCGGCTCCTGCCGGAGCTGGGGGTGGGGCGCTTCATCACCCACCGCCTGCCGTTCTCGCAGGCCCCGGAGGCCTATCGCCTGCTGGATGAACACCCGGAGATGGCCCTCCAGGTGGTGTTCACCTACGGCGGCGGGGGGGCGGGGGAAAAGGTTTGACCCGTTTCAAGTTTCCCCGGTTCCTGCCGATGGCACCACATGAGTCCCCCTTTGCGGCCACCCTAGCGGATCTCAGGGACTTCGGTCACCCTTTTCCGGGAGCGGATCATTGATGGAGTATCTCACGGCCTCGTTGGCTTGGCTTAAAGACACCGGCCGCTTTCTCATCCCCACGGTTATTGCCCTGTGGATGGCAGTGGGGGACCTGCGCACCCGGCGCATCCCCAATTATCTCACCCTGGGCACGGCTGTGGCGGGTCTATTGGTGCGCCTCCTCACCGATGGGCTTTCTGGCCTGGCGGACGGCTTTTTGGGGCTGCTGGTGGGCTTCTGCCTGCTCTTCGGCTTTTACCTGGCGGGCGGCATGGGTGCGGGGGATGTCAAGGCCTTGGCGGCCCTGGGCACTTGGCTGGGTCTGCGGCTCACTCTGTTTCTTTTCCTCTACATGGCCCTGGCCGGCGGTCTCCTCACCCTCATATATCTCTGCTGGCGGGGCCTGCTAATTGCCAAGCTGAAGCGCCTGGGAAGCTGGATATTAAGCTGGGTGCTTCTGAGGCCCCATGGCGGCGGCGCCGGCGCGGCCCCGGGCACCGGGGCTGAGGCCGCCAAAGGGGAGGGCGTGCCCTACGGGGTGGCCCTGGCCGTGGGCATGGCTTTCCTTTGCTGGCAGACCCTCAGCCGTTAGCTTCCACCCCTGACCGAGAAACCCCGGCAAACCCAAGCCATATGACCCACCCCCACTTTTGATTTTAGGTTAAGGCTCTTATTTTTTTAATCTTTGGACATTGGTCCTGGGAGTTTAGTCTTTAAACTTTGAACTTTGAACCTTGAACTCGGAACTCTATCCCCGGACTTTGGACTTTGGGCTTTGGACCTTGGACATCGGACCTTAAATTTAGCTTTCCCGCCCCGCTATCCCTCAGAATTTTTCTTTTGATTTGACACCCTTGCCGCCTGAGCGGCGCAGGAGTACAATGCCCTCAGAAAGGGGGCCCGGCTCCCGGGCCGGCCTTCGGGGGCGTCGGGAGCCTAGCCCACGCACCAGTCACCAGGCCGTGAGGGCCGCGCCCGGATCCCGGGCCGGAAAGGATAGCCGGTATGCTCATCGTCATGGACAAGGATGCCACCCAGGAGCAGATTGCGGCGGTGGTGGCCAAAATCGAGGGCCTGGGGTATGTGGCTCAGCCCATTCCCGGGGGCGAGCGGGTGGCCATCGGGATCTTGCGCAATCCCGGGCCGGTGGACCCCGCCCTGTTCCTGGACATGCCCGGCGTCACCCAGGCCATCCCGGTCTCCAAGCCCTACAAGCTGGTGAGCCGGGAGATGAAGCGGGCCGACACCATCATCACCTTTCCCAACGGCCTCACGATCGGCCGGGGCCATTTTGTGCTCATCGCCGGCCCCTGCGCCATCGAAAGCGAAGAGCAGGCCCTGACCATCGCCCGGCTGGTGAAGACGGCAGGGGCCCAATTCTTCCGAGGCGGGGCCTACAAACCCCGCACCTCCCCCTACAGCTACCAGGGTTTGGGGGAACCGGGGCTGAAGATCCTGGCCAAAGTGCGGGAAGAGACGGGGCTTCTCATCGTCACCGAGGCGGTGGACACCGACTCCCTGAAGCTGGTGGCGGAATATGCCGACGTGGTGCAGATCGGCGCCCGCAACATGCAGAACTTCTCCCTCCTGCGCCAGGCGGGGAAGGTGGGAAAGCCGGTGCTCCTCAAGCGGGGCCTCTACGCCACCCTGGAGGAGTGGCTCATGGCGGCGGAGTATCTCATGGCCGAGGGCAACTCCCAGGTCATCCTCTGCGAGCGGGGCATTAGGGGCATCGGCGAGCACGCCCGCAATATCCTGGACCTGGCCACCATTCCGGCGGTGCGCCGGGAGTCCCACCTCCCCATTTTGGTGGACCCCAGCCACGCCGCCGGCCGCCGGGACCTGGTGGCCCCCCTGGCCCGGGCGGCGGTGGCTGCGGGCTGCGACGGCCTCATGGTGGAGGTGCACCACGAGCCGGAGAAGGCCCTCTCCGATGGCGCCCAGTCCCTCTACCCGGAGCAGTTCGCCGCTCTCACCCGGGATCTGGCCAGCCTCAGGCCCGGAGGCTGGGCGTGAGGGAGCTCACCCTTCCCTTGCCGGGCCGGGACACGAGCTACCCGGTGCGGCTGGCCGCAGGATTGCGCCACCGGCTGGCGGCGGAGCTGGCGCCCCTGAATTTGCCCCGGCGCCTCTTGGTGGTCACGGACGGCAACGTGGCCCGGCTGCATGGGGAGGCGGTATTGGCGGGCCTTGAGGCCGGGGGCTATGAGGCCCATCTTCTCACGGTGCCCCCGGGCGAGAAGAGCAAAAGCTGGCGCCAGGTGACGGCCCTGACCCGGGAGCTCCTGGCCAAGGGCGCAGACCGCAGCACCGCCCTCATGGCCCTGGGGGGCGGGGTGGTGGGGGACTTGACCGGCTTTGTGGCCTCCCTGTTCATGCGGGGGGTGCCCCTCATCCAGGTGCCCACTACTTTACTCGCCATGGTGGATGCCAGCATCGGGGGCAAAACCGCCATCAATCTCCCGGAGGCCAAAAATCTCCTGGGCACCTTTCACCAGCCCCGTCTGGTAGCCATTGATCCGGAATTTCTTCACACTCTCTCCCTTAAAGAGCGGCTGAACGGCCTGGCGGAAGTCCTCAAGGCCGGGTTCATTCGGGACGCCAGCCTGCTGAGGTTATTGGACACGGAGTATCCCCGCCTGTTTCAGGACCTGGAGCTGCTCTCCGAGGTGATCTTCCGGGCGGCGGCCATCAAGGCCCGGATTGTGGCCGCGGACGAACGGGAGGGGGATATCAGGCGCCTTCTCAATTTCGGCCACACCCTGGGCCACGCCCTGGAGGCGGCCAGCCATTATCGGCTGCCCCACGGCCAGGCGGTGGCCCACGGCATGGTGGCCGCGCTTATGCTCTCCCGGCAACTGACCGGGCTCTCCCCGGAGACCTGCGCCGATGGCATCCGCCTCATCCGGGGGGCGGGCCTGGCCCGGCGGCCGCCCCGGGTGGGAAAGGAGGCGGTGCTTAGCGCCCTCGGCCATGACAAAAAACGGCAGGCGGGCGCCCTGGTGTTTATTGTGTTGCGGGAGATAGGCAACGCCGAGGTCTGTTCCCAGGTGCCCCTCAGTCTGGTGACGGAAGTATTGGAGAGGGTATTGTCGGGGTAAGAAGGCGTGATTCAGCCTGCCGGGGCCTGTGCCCCTGACTCGGCCGTTCCCACCAGCAAAGCCGCGGCGGCTTTCACCCCCACGGTGAGGGCCCCCTCATCGGGGTTGAAGTCCGGGGAGTGCAGGGCCTGGCCCCGGGTGCCGGGAGTGCGCACCCCCAGGAAGAAATAAAAGGCGGGCACTTCCTGGGCAAAATAGGCGAAGTCCTCGCTTCCCATGGCCGGCTGGTGGGCGGTCACCCGCCGGGCCCCCAGACATTCCCGCAAGATCTGTACCGCCCTATCGGTGAGGCGGGCATCATTTTTCAGGATGGGGTAAATCCCCCGGGTGGTGAGGTCCAGACGGGCGCCGGTGGCCTTGGCCAGCCCCGCCAGATGGCGGCGCACCGCCGCCAGCACCCGCTCCCGCACTCCCGGAGAGAGAAAGCGCAGGCTCCCCTCCAACACCACCTTGTCCGCCAGGATATTGAAGCGGTTGCCGCCCTCGATGCGGCCGAAGGTGAGGACGAAGGGCTGGCGGGAGTCCACCTCCTGGGAGAGGGCGCTTTTCAGCACCACCAGGGTCTGAGCCGCGGCCAGGATGGGGTCCACGCCCTTGTGGGGGGTGGCGCCGTGGGCCACTTGCCCCGCCACCGTCAGGATGAGGTGCTCGGAGCCCGCCATCACCACCTCGGGGCAGTAACGCACCTGGCCCACATCCAGGGTGGGGGCCACGTGCAGGCCGAAGACGGCCTCCACCCGGGGGTTGTCCAGCACCCCGGCCCGCACCATGCCCAGGGCACCGCTATCGGGACCTTGCGGCGGGCCTTCCTCCGCCGGCTGGAAGATAAAGCGCACTTCCCCGGAGAGATGCTCCCGGAAGCGGCTGAGGAGGGCGGCGGCCCCCAGGGCGATGGCCAGGTGGAAGTCATGGCCGCAGGCGTGCATCACCCCGGCATTTTTGGAACGCCAGGGGACCTGCACCTCCTCGGTGAGGGGCAGGGCGTCCATATCCGCCCGCCAGGCCACGGTGCGGCCGGGGGAGCTACCCGCCAACCGTCCCACCACCCCATGCCCGGCGATGCCGGTGGCGACGTCCAGCCCCAATTTCTTCAGGTAGGAGGCCACCGCGGCGGCGGTGCGCCGCTCCTGGTGGGAGAGCTCCGGGTGTTGATGGAAATGGCGGCGCAGACGGATAAGCTCTTCTTTGAGGCCCTCCACCGCCTGGGCCGCCTCGGGCCACCACTGTGGCAAAATCGTCTCTGTTTCCGGCATAATCCTTTCAGGCACCGGCCTGTCCCTTTCCCGACCCCTTTCTCCTGGGACGCGTCTCGGCTATGAAGCCCCCCGACAGAGGACCTCGCCCCGCTCTCCCAGGGAGCCGGTGACGGTGAACCGCGGGCCCAGGAACTGCTCGATCACCCAGATATTGGTGAGGAGATGGGAGGTCACCGCCTCGGTGGTGAAGCGGGAAGGCCCCCGGGCCTGGGCCAGGTAGAGGACCAGCTGGTCCGCCCCGTGGCGGTCCAGGGCGGCCTGTCGCGCCTCATAGTGCAGGAAGGCGTCCACCGCTTCATCGGCCACCTGCTCCGCGGGCTTGCCCCGGGCCCCCAGGGCGCTGAAGCCGGCCCCGGGCCCCCAGAGGAACACCAGGCTGCCGGGGTCCAGGCTGTCGGCCTCAGCTTCCGCCACCGGCAACCCGGCTCCCAGGCGCTCCCGCAGGCGGGCGGCCTGCCGCCGGCGGACGTGCTCCGGCAGGCGGCCGGCGGCGGACAGGGCCTGAAGCTCCCCCCGGGTTGCCGGGGTGAGAAGCTCCACCGGCGCCAAGGAGGTGACGGGGGTCACTTCCAGGCGCACCTGACCGCCCCCCCGGGGGTAAAAGCCCCAACGCTCCAGGCTCAGGCGCACTTGCGCCCCCAACCGGGCCAGCAAGGGCAGAAAGACATGCAGGAGGTAATGCACCGGCGGGCTCCAGGGCACGTGGGTGCCGCCTTTGATGATCACCGTGCTCTTGCCGGGGGCAAAGAGGAGGGCCGGCAGGATCGCCTGCGCTACCAGGCTGACGGAGCCGGCGCTCCCCATGGTTTCGGCCACATCAAAGACATAGTGCCCGGCTTGCACCCGGCCGGGGATGAAGGTGAGCTCCAGACTGTTGAGCTCCGCGCCCTTCACTTCCGCCCCGGAAATGCGGGCCAGGGCCTTGACCGCGGTGAGATGCTGGGCCTTGAGACCCGGCTTGGGACGGCCGGCCCGGATGTTCTCGATCCTGACCGCCTCACCCACCAGGGCAGCCAGAGAAAGGGAGGTCCGGACGATCTGTCCGCCTCCCTCGCCATACGACCCGTCCAGGTACAGCATAGGCAAAAGAAACCCGTCACCTCCGGTGCCGGTCCGCCCCTTGTCTGCCCCACACCACCGCTTTCGGCGTCTTTTTCCCCCACGCCGGGGGTTTTCAGTTAACGAAATCCTTGGGCCGTCAATCTTCCAGGATAAAGATGACCTCCATCTTCACCCGGAAGGTGTTGATCTTGTCGTCTTTCACGGAGATGCGCTGCTCCACGATCCTAAGCCCGGTGATGTTGCGCAGGGTTTTGGTGGCCCGCTCGAAGCCCACCCTGACGGCATCCTCGAAACTTTCCGGGGATTCGGCGATAATGTGGGTGACCCGGGCGACATTCTTGCTGGACATGGCATCCCTCCTGGCTGGATTGGCGGCCGCGCCGGCGGCCGCAGGCCCGTGGGCTTTTCTGTCCTTTAACATAAGACCCTCAAGGAGGGATGCAAGGAAAAAGCGGCCCCCCAGGGAATTTCCCTGGAAAACGGCAGGGGGAGAGAGGGCAGGGGGCAGGAAGCCATCGTTCCCGGCCCTACCCTCACCCTATGAGGACCGGCCGGGCCGGATGGCAGGAGGAGATATGAGCAGAAAAAAGGTTACCGCCGCCCTGGCGGCTGTCTGTCTGGCCCTGGTTTGGGGCGCCTCGGAGGTCCTGGCCGGGCCGCCGCTGGATCCCCGGGTGGCCCCCCAATGGCAGAGCATCACCACCGTCAGCGATGTGGTCTATGCCCCCAACCTGCCGGTGGACGTCTTCCGCTACCAGGGGCGCTATTATTGCTATGACGGCCGCTGGTATCAGAGCCAGGCCTGGGGCGGCCCCTGGCGGGTGATCCCGGAGCCGCCCGCCGTCTTCCGGCAGATTGACGCCTCCTACTTCAAAAAAGTGCCCCCGGGCTGGAGCCGGGGCCGCAAAGTGGGGTGGCAGGGCGGCTCCATGCCCCCGGGCCAGGCCAAGAAGCAGGGCGGTTTGCCGCCGGGCCAGGCCAAGAAGCGGGGTTATTGACCAAGCCGGTCGGCCGGATCCGGGAGCCCGGCCTCTCATCCCATGAGAGTGCGCCGGAAGCCGGGGAGAGGGGCGGGGGCTCCCGGCCTTTGACCTCCTCTCCCCGAAGCCAGGGCCTCAGCTTCAACCGAGGTCCGGAAAAAATCAGGGCGGAGAGGTTCCTCACCTGCCCTGAGAGCGGATTTTCCTGTCCAGACCGGACCCTGTCAGCGGAAAAAGGGGAAAGAGACCAAAAGGAAAAAGCCGTTGATCGAAAAGGCACCTCCCAAGACGGCAGTGACAATGGAGAAGTAATACATCCGCCGGGACTGGGAGATGATGGCGATGCTGGCCAGCACAATGGCGATCTGCAGCAGCACCTCGGCATAATCGAAATACGGGTCCTTTTTCTGGTTCAGGTCCCGCTCGGCTTCAAATTGCCGGGCCTCCTTTTCGATGTCCTTTTTTTCGGTACTGAAGCGCTGGGCCTCGTTGAGGAGATGAGTACGGGCCTCCTGGATTTTTTGCAGCCCTGAAGGGTTGCCGCCGGCGGGATTGGCGGCCATGGCCTCCAGGAGATACGCCTGGCTGCGGTAGAGATGCTCCCGGATGACCTTGGCCTGATAGTAGGCCCACATGTTGGAGGCCTGCTGCTGCGCCAGGAGCATCTCTTTCATGGCATTGCTGCCGCCCAGCGAGGTGATGGCCAGCAAGACCGCAAAGATGGCGGTGGTCAGGGCCACCCGCCGGGTGAAGACATCCTTGCGGGCCTCCTCCAGTTCCTCCACTTCCGGCAGTTCGATCTCAGCCATACGACTCCGGGGATTCCTCCTTTATCTCTGCGATGATCCGGGCTCCCTCGCTCAGGGCGCCGTCCAGCCCGATGACATGCCCCCATTCATCCCTGACCGTCAGGTTCGGGGTGCCGGGGGAATAACCGGCGGCCAGCAGGGCATGGCGCACCCGCATGCCGGGAGCCAGCTCCACCGCCCGGTCATTGACATAAACCCGCATAATCTTTCATCCTGCCCTGCCTTTAGAACGCGGCGCTTGAATGGCCGACTCTCTTTCCCACTTCCCCCGGTTCTCTCACGAGGTGCGGCGGACGCCGGAAAAGAGCGCAGATGACCCGCTTTTTCTGGCCGGCGCAGGTGCATGCACCCGGAGGCGTCAGGGGAGCGCTTGGATGCGGCCCTCCACCGCAGCCGTCACTGGGCTGTGGCGCTCAAAGTACGCCAGCACCAGGTCCCGGAGATATGTCCCCGGGTCATTATAGGCCAAGGCGCCGCTTTGCAGCATGCCGCCGGTGCTGCTGAGGCCGGCCTCTTTGAGCACCTCGCCGAAGACGGTGTAGCCGTCGCCCCCGGCCGCCAGGAAATCATGCGTGGCCAGGACATACACCTTGGCCGGCTCCAGGGGCTGGCCGCCCACCTCCACCTCCACGACGCGGCTGCCGGGCGGGGCTGTGGCCCGGTAGGCAAACCTCAAGCCCGAGACCTGGGGGAAGCGGCCTTCCCGTTCCGGCAGGCCCGCCACCCCGTGCTCCAGGGCCTGGCGCACCTGGGCCCCGGTGAGGCGAAAGGCCACCAGGTAATTGTCAAAGGGCAGGGCGGTGTAGATCTGTTTGCGGGTCACCGGGCCTTTGGGGATGCTGGCCCTCAGGGTGCCGCCGTTGAGCAGGGCGGCATCGGCCCCGGTCCTCTCCCTCATGATGTCCGCCACCAGATTGCCCAGGGCGGTCTCCTGAAGCCGGGCCCGCTCCGCGTCCAGGTCCACCGCGGCCTCGCCCACCACCACGTTAAGCAGATCATCGACTCTCTGCTGGTATTTCTTGACCAGGGCGAGGATCTTGGGGTCGGCGGGGCCGAGCCCCGGGCCGATGGGCATCAGCCGTCCCCGAACCGCCGTCACCCGCCCCCGGCGCACTGTCAGGTCCAGCACCCCTAAAAAATTCCCGTGTTCATAGGCCTGGACGAGCCAGGTGCCGTTCACCTTCTCCGGCCGCTCCAGGCGGGTGTGGGAATGGCCGCCCACAATGACATCAATGCCGGGCACCGCCTGGGCCAGCTTCCGGTCCTCGGCATAGCCCAGATGAGAGAGCACCACCACCAGGTCGGCCTCCTGCCGGAGCCGGGGGAGATACTCCCTCACCGTGGCCACCGGGTCGGCGAAGGTGAGTCCCGTTACATTGCGGGGATGGGTGGCGTGGGGGGTGTCCGGCGTCACCACCCCCAAAACGGCCACCCGCACGCCGCCCACCTTTTTCACGATATAGGGCTTGAGGCCCGGCAGGCCCTGCACGTTTGCACCCAGGATCGGGAAGACCGCCTGGCGGATCCGCTCCTTCAGCACCTCCACCCCGAAATCGAATTCATGGTTGCCCACCACCATGGCGTCGAAGCCCATGGCGTTCATGAGCTCGATGACCGAGGCGCCCTGAAAGAGATTGGCCCAGTTGTCGCCCTGGATCATGTCTCCGGCGGCCAGAAGCAGGCTGGGACGGGCGGCCCGCAGGCGCTTCACCGCGCCGGCCAGGTAGGCCGCCCCGCCCTGCAGCTCCAGACTCCCCAGGGGCCGGTGGGGCTCGGCAAAGCCGTGGAAATCATTGACGTGCAGGAGGCGAAGCGTGCCGTCCCCGGCGGCCAGCGGGGCCACCCCCAGGACAAGGAGGATCAGAATGGCAATCAGGGTTCTCAGGGTGCGCATGGTGCCCCTCCGGACGCCGGGCCATGGCGGAAATGATGTCCCTAAAATTTATTCCAGGCTATCGGGGTCGCCTCCTCCTGTCAATGGCGGAATTGCTCCCTGCCGGCCGGCGTGTCTTCAGATAGCCTTGATTATTTACCCAATAATGGCCGCTGGCGCTTTTCATTCTCCTCTCATTCGGGGGAAAATAGGGTCGGACCGAGGAGAGCGGGCCCTTTGTCCTTTCAGGGGCGCTCTGCAATGGTCAAAAGGCCGCCCATATCTCCTCCGGATCGTCCTGCATTGTTCAGGAGCTCTCTGGTGACTGCCGACTCGCCATCGGGGCATGGGGTGCTGGCCAAATTTGGGGCCCTGTTGCTCTCCCGCTGGCTGAAAGAAGGCCTCCAGGCCCTGTTCCTCATCGTCCTGGCCCGGGTCAGTGCGCCCCGCTTCGGCGAGTTCGTGTTGGCCCTGGAGCTGGGGGCCGTGGTGCTCCTGGCGGCGGAATTCGGCTTCAACGTGGCCCTGGTGCCGCACCTGAACAAGGACCCCGAGGAGGCCCAGGCCGCCTTGAGCCGTATCTCCTGCCTCAAGGCGCTGCTCCTGGGGCTGGTCTGGCTGGGGCTCGGGGGCTTTGTCCGCTGGCAGGGCTATCCGGCGGAGCTTCAGCGGGTGGTCCTCCTGATTGCCGGGGGGGTGGGCCTGGAGGCCCTGGCCAGCACCTTTTTCACCTTTCTCCAGGTCCAGGGCCGACAGGCGGCGGAGGGGCGTCTCCGGGGACTGGCGGCCATCCTGGGGCTGGGGTATGCCTTCCTCACCCTGGCCGCCGGCGCCCCCAGCGTGGTGGTGGCGCTCTTCAAGATCTGGGAAAACCTGGCCAATCTGGCGGGGGTGCTGGTGCTTTTGCGGCGGAGCCGACCCTTCAGTTGGAGAGGCCTCCAATTCCAGGGCCTGTGGGCCACTTTCTGCCAGGGCCTTCATTTCGGCCTGCTGGCGGTGCTCTCCGCCTTGCTGAGCCGGGTCAACCTCCTCTTTCTGCAGGCGTACGGCGGCAGCGCCCTGGTGGCCCAGTACGGCGCCGCCTGGCCCCTGGTGGACGGCCTCCATGCCATCATCTCCGGGCTCCTCCTGCAAAGCGTGCTCTATCCCCTCTTCGTCCGGCTCACCACGGAGGACCCGGCGGAGCTCTCCCGCCTGGCTTGGCACACCGCCCGGTGGCTCCTGGGCCTCTCCCTGCTCATCGCGCTGGCCCTGGCCATGGAAAGGGACCGGCTCATTCCCCTGGTCTTCGGCCCCCAGTATCCGGAGGCGGTGGGGGTCCTGGGGATTCTGGTCTTCTCGGTCCCCTTTGTCTTTCTCCAGAGCCTGGCCGGCTTTGCCTTGCTCAGCCTGCGTCAGGAACGGCTGCTGGTGGCCTTTTTCGCCGGTGGCCTGCTCTTTAACCTGGCTTTCTCAAGCCTGACGGTGCCCCGCTGGCCTTTGGCCGGGGCCGCCTGGGCCATGGTGTTCAGCCGGGGGCTGGTGGCCGGCGCGGCGCTGGCGGCTCTGCACCGACGCCTGCCGGTCCTGGGCTGGCGGCCGGTGGGCTGGCTCTTGGTGGCCACCGGCCTGGGATGGGGGCTGTATCTGGTCTTAACCCCGCTGCTTCCCCGGGAGGTGGCGGAAATCGGAGGGCTGGCGCCCCTGGCGGCGGCGCTGTGGTGGTGGCGGCTGCCGGGCAGGTAAGGGGGGCGCCGGACTTTTTTTCCGGCCGCGACAAAATTTTTCTTGACAGCTTTCCGGCTGAGATTTATATATAATTCAAGTCAGGACCTTTATGGTTCTAACCCCCCCCAAACGCCTCCGGTACCTCCCCCACCGGGGGCGTTTTCTTTTGAGGGAGATGCCTGCTTGTCGGGCATCGCCCGGTCAAATCCCTCCTTGCGCCTGCTGATCCCCCGTCAGGAGATTTTGCCTCCGGTGGCTTGCTTTTTTCTTTCACATCCGCTATAAAAAAAGCGTTCCGTCGCCTGCGGCGGCTTAATTGATTTCACGGACACGAGGCAAATTTCCCGGGTGAGGAGGCGGTCTCCTCCTGAGGAGTGGCAGGAGGAGGATGCGCCTGCCACAAGTTTAGGTACGCCGGCAGTTTTTCACGCTTCACCATTGCCCTGAGCCTCTGAGCTCCCTGACGGCCCCGCCTCTCACCGCCTGTCCTGTATGGCACCCACAGCCCCCATCACGTCGCTGATCCAGCCTCACCTGCTGCAGCTGACTCCTTATCAGGCCGGCAAGCCCCTGGAGGAACTGGCCCGGGAGCTGGGCCTCACCGACGCCATCAAACTGGCTTCCAACGAAAATCCTTTGGGTCCCTCCCCCAAGGCCGTGGCCGCCATCCAGGCGGAGCTGGCCACCCTGCACCGCTATCCCGACAGCCATGCCTACTATCTCCGGGAGGAGCTGAGCCGGCATCTGGGAGTGAAGCCCGAGCAGCTCATCTTCGGCAACGGCTCCGACGAGATTCTGGACCTCCTGGTGCGGGCTTTGGTGCCCCCCGGGGGCGAAGTGGTGAGCACCAGCCATTCCTTCCTCATGTACGGCCTTCTCACCCAGGCGGTGGGCGGGGTCTTTCGGGCCGTGCCCCTGAAAGACTTTGCGGTGGACCTCAAGGCGGTGGCTGCGGCCATCACCCCCAAAACCCGGCTCGTGCTCCTCAACAACCCCAACAATCCCACCGGCACTGCCTTCTCCCGGCAGGAGTGGGAGACCTTCCTGGCGACCCTGCCGCCCACCGTCACGGTGGCGCTGGATGAGGCCTATATCGAATTTGCCGCTGACCCCGAGGTGGCCCAGGGGCTCTCCTACCTGGCCGAGGACCGCCCCCTGGTGGGCCTGCGCACCTTCTCCAAGGCCTACGGCCTGGCGGGCCTAAGGGTGGGATATGCCTACGGCCCCAGCGCCCTGATGGAGTGCTTGAATCGCCTCAGGCTGCCCTTCAATGTCAACCGCCTGGCCCAGGCCGGAGCCCGGGCGGCCTTGCGGGATACGGAGTTCCTGGCCCGCACCCGGGAGCTGGTGTGGGAGGGGCGGGAGTTCCTGACCCGGGAACTCACCCGGCTGGGGGTGGAGGTGGTGCCCAGCCAGGCCAATTTCCTCCTCATTTACGTGGGTCGCCCCGGGCGCCAGGTCTATGAGGCCATGCTCCGCCGGGGGGTCATCATCCGGGCCATGGATGCTTACGGGTTTCCGGAGCATATCCGGGTGAATGTGGGGTTGCCGGAGGAAAACCGCCGCTTCCTGGAGGCCTTCCGCACCGTCATGGGGTTGTAAGGGAGACCGTGGGCCCGGCGCGTCTCATCACCATCGACGGCCCGGCCGGGGCCGGCAAGAGCACGGCGGCCCGGGGGCTGGCCAAGGCCCTGGGCTGGACCTACCTGGACAGCGGTGCCTTCTACCGGCTGGTGGCCTGGCAGGTGCGGCGTCACGGGGTCAATCCGGAGGATGAAGCGGCGGTGGCCGGCCTTTTGCCGCATCTGACCCCGGAGCCTGGCGAGGACGACCACGGCTTTTACCTGCAGGTGGACGGCCTGAGACTGTCCACGGAGCTGCGCACCCCGGAGGTGAGCCGGGAGGCCTCCCGGGTGGCCAAACTCCCGGCGGTGCGCCGCTGGGTGACGGACAAGTTGCGCCGGCTGGCCCAAGGTCGTCGGGTGGTGGCCGAAGGCCGGGACCTGGGCACAGTGGTCTTTCCCGAGGCCGACCTGAAGCTCTATCTGGAGGCGGACCTGACCATCCGGGCGGCCCGGCGGCAGCAGGAGCAGGACGCCCTGGGCGCCGGCGGCGATCTTTCGGCCACTCTTTCGGCCCTGGCGGCCCGGGACGCGCAGGACATAAACCGGGCTGAGGCGCCCCTCAAGGTGCCGGAGGGCGCGGTGATCGTGGACACCTCCCGGCTGACTCCCGAGGAAGTGGTGGCCCGCTGCCTGAAGCTGGCGGCCGAGCGCCTCGAGGGGGTCTGAACCGCAGGATGAGGGGCCGCAAGGCTAAAGCGGCATGGTCCCGAGATGGGCTGGCTCCGGGGGCGGTCTGGCCGCCCCGGATAATCATACGTAAACGTCAACTTCAACACCTTGTGAAGGGGGAACCTTTTTCATGATTGACCTGGACAACAAAGAAGAAACCCTGCACCACCCACCTGGAGACGTGGAGATCCAGAACCGGCAGAGCGAGCCCCGCGAACCGATGTACGAGGCCGCCCCGGCCGCTGAGGCCGGCCCGGCCCCGGAACCCTCCCCCCCGCCGACCCCGGCCCCGGAGGCCGCAGCCGGCGGCGAGGAGGAGGAAGAAGCCACCATGTCGGAACTCATTGAGGAGAGCCTCCGCCGGGTGCAGGAAGGCGAGGTGGTGCGCGGCCGCATCGTCTCCCTCACCAAAGACTACGTCATGGTGGACATCGGTTACAAGAGCGAGGGCCAGATTCCCATCTCCGAATTCACCACGCCGGACGGCGAGGTGACCGCCAAGGTGGGGGATCAGGTGGAGGCGTTGCTGGAGAGCCGGGAAGATGAAGAAGGTCCCCTCATGCTGTCCAAGACCAAGGCCTCCCGCCTTAAGGTCTGGGAGGAAATCTCCTACGCCTACCACAACGAGGGCGTGGTGGAGGGCACCATCACCGCCAAGGTGAAGGGCGGCTTCTCCGTGGATCTGGGCGGCATCACCGCCTTTTTGCCCGGCTCCCAGGTGGATCTGGTGCCCATTCGGCATCCGGACAGCCTCATCGGGCAGAAGTTCACCTTCCATGTCCTCAAGTTCAACCGCAAGCGCCGCAACGTGGTGCTCTCCCGCCGCACCCTGCTGGAGAAGGCCAAAAACGAGGCCAAGGCCACCCTGCTCGCTACCCTGGAGGAGGGCAAGGTGGTGGAAGGGGTGGTGAAAAACATCACCGACTACGGCATCTTCGTGGACCTGGGGGGGCTGGACGGGCTGCTGCACGTCACCGACCTCTCCTACGGCCGCATCCGCCATCCCGGGGACATGTTCAAGGTGGGGGATCACATCACCGTCAAGGTGCTGAGCTTCGACAAGGAAAAGGAGCGCATCTCCCTGGGGCTCAAGCAGCTCCATCCTGACCCCTGGACCATGGTGCAGGAGCGCTATCCCATCGGCGCCATCGTCACCGGCAAGGTGGTGAGCCTCACCGATTACGGCGCCTTCGTGGAGCTGGAGCCGGGGGTGGAGGGCCTCATTCATATCTCCGAGATGTCCTGGACCCGCAAGATCCGGCACCCCTCCCAGATCCTCAGCGCCGGGGACGTGGTGGAGGTGAAGATCCTGGAGGTGGAGCCCCAGCGCAAGCGCATCTCCCTGAGCCTGCGCCAGGTGGAGCCCAACCCCTGGGAGGTCATCGGGGAAAAATATCCGGTGGGTTCTGTCATTGAAGGCAAGATCAAGAACATCACCGACTTCGGCATCTTCATCGGCATTGACGAGGGCATTGACGGCCTGGTGCACATCTCCGACATCTCCTGGACCAAGCGCTTCAAGCACCCGTCGGAGATCTTCAAGAAGGGCCAGACGGTGCAGGCCAAGGTGCTGGCCATCGACAAGGAAAACGAGCGCTTCTCCCTGAGCATCAAGGAGCTGAACCCCAATCCCTGGGAGACCATCGACCAGCGCTACCCTGTGGGCGCGGTGGTTTCCGGTCCCATCACCAACATCACCGACTTCGGGCTGTTTGTGGAGATTGAGGAGGGGATCGAGGGCCTGGTGCACATCTCGGAATACAGCCGGGACAAGGAAAAGACCGCCTCCCTGAAGGTGGGGGACGTCATTCGGGCCAAGGTCATCCACTGTTCGCCCCAGGAGCGGCGGATCGGCCTCTCCATCCGCCGGCTGGAGACCGAAGAGGAGCAGCGCACCTACCGGGATTACCTCAAGGGCTCCCAGGAGGCCACCACCAGTCTGGGGGACCTGCTCCGGGAATCCCTGGGCGAAAGCGAATCCCGCAAAAACGGCCCCAAATAACCGGCCTGCCGGGGCAGTTGGGACTCAAGTTTGCCCTAAGTCCGCTCCGATAAAGAGACAGGGTGCCATGAAGGGCGCCGCCACGCAGTGGGGGCGCCCCTCTGCCGTAAGGCCGGACCCCGGGAGGGAGCCGAATCAGCCCTCTTTCCGGGGGGACCTGGACCCTGAGCCGCGAAAGGTGATGACACGATCATGAGACGCCACCCCATCCTCACCTCCTTTCTCATCCTGGCCTTCATTCTTTTCTTCTTCGTGGGCCTGTCGGCCCTGACCCTGAAATGGGCCGGGAAGGAAAGCCTCTTTGCCAAGGCCCCCAAGGTGGGGGTGGTGGAGGTGAGCGGCCTCATCACCCAGTCCCAGCCCACCCTGAAAGAGCTGCGCCGCTTCCAGGAGGATGACCGCATCAAGGCCATCCTGGTGCGCATCAATTCCCCGGGCGGGGCGGTGGGCCCCTCCCAGGAGATCATGCGGGAGATCCTCAAGGTCCGGAAGAAAAAGAAGGTGGTGGCCTCGCTGGAGTCCCTGGCGGCCTCGGGGGGCTACTATGTGGCCTGTGCGGCGGACGTCATCATGGCCAACCCCGGCACCGCGGTGGGGTCCATCGGCGTCATCATGAAGCTGGCCAACGTGGAGCAGCTCACCAAAAAGCTGGGGGTGGACTTTTACTCCCTCAAGGCCGGCGAGCTCAAGGACCTGGGTTCCCCTTTCAGGCCCATGACCCCTGAGGAGCGAGAGGCCCTGCAAAGCCTCCTGGACAACATCCACCAGCAGTTCATCCAGGACGTGGCCCAAAACCGCAAAATCCCTCTGGAAAAGATGACCACCCTGGCCACCGGCACGGTCTTCACCGGCGAACAGGCCAAAAAGCTGGGGCTTATCGATGAGCTGGGGAACTTTGAAGACGCCCTGGAGCTGGCCGGCCGCCTGGGCGGCATCACCGGCAAGGTGGAGGCGGCCTACCCCCCTAAGAAGCGCCCCTCGCTGCTCAGCCTGATCATGGGGGGCGATACCGAAAACCATCTGCACGCCCTGGCGGAATTCCTCTCCCCCTACCCGGAGCCGGCCTTCCTGCCGCCGTGGTTCCGCTAACAGGTCAGGACGCCAAGACGCCGCGCCGCGAACAAAAAACCCGGGGAAACGGCTGGTCCCCGGGTTTTTTTGTTTTTTGCGGACTCCGTCAGGGTGCAGGCAGACCGCTCAAGTCACCGTCAGCTGCCCTGCCATGGATTTCCTCCCATAGGTTCCAGCCTGTGTAGCGCTCCTTGACCTTGGGGCAGGAAAAGGAAGCGGTGCCTGGAGACCCATTTCCCCTTTGCTTTCGGCCAATCCCCAGTCTCCCCGCGTCCGCCTCAGGCGAACATGCTCACATCGCCCTGCCCCGCCCGAATGACTTCCGGCACGTCGTCGATGAGGGAGATGACGCTGGAGGGCCGGGGCGGGATGATGCCGGCATCGATGACCAGGTCCAGGTGGCCCTTGAACATCTCCGCCACCGCGTAGGGGTCGCTTTCCGCCAGGCTGCCCGCCAGGTTGGCCCCGGTGGAGATGATGGGGTGCCCCAGCATGCTCACCAGGGCCAGGCAGATGGGGTGGTTGGGCACCCGGATGCCCACGGTGTTGCGCCGGGTCTGAAGGATCTTGGGGACCTGCCGGGAGGCCTCCAGGATGAAGGTGTAGGGGCCCGGCAGCAGGCGCTTCATGGTCTTGTAGGCGTAATTGCCCACCCGGGCGTATTCACTGATGTTCTTGAGATCGGAACAGATGAAGCTGAAGGGTTTGTTCACCGGCCGGCGCTTGATCTGGTAGAGCCGGGAAATGCCCTTGAGATTGTAGAGGTCGCACCCCAGGGCGTAGCCGGTGTCGGTGGGGTAGCCGATGAGGCCGCCGGCCAGCAGGGTGTCCACCACCTGCCGGAGCAGCCGTTCCTGGGGATTGTCGGGATTGATCTTGATGATGGGGGGGAGCTTCGCCTTCATGGCCCTGCCCTCCGAAGTGATGAAGGTGGGAAACAGCACCCGGGAAAGCCGCCCGGTCCCTCCCTTTCCGAGGGGAGTTGGGTTTCTTTTCCCAGAAGGTCAAAGACCCTGCTCTCAGTTTATGGGGGAGAGGGGGCAAAAGGCCACTGCCCCTGGTCCCCTCTTACTCAAGCCAGGTGCTTTGGCCTGCCTTGCAGAAAGGGCCCATTCCTCCCAAGCCCTCAGCGACTCCGCTTTTTCGGCCGGGCCGGGGCTTTGCGTCTCTCCGGGGCCGCGGCCGCCGGTGCCGGCGCTTTCACCGCCATCATGCCCTGGACCTGGTCCTTATGCCATTTGGGGTCCCACCACTCCAGGGGATCCACAAACTCCCCGTGCACCATGACCGAATAATGCAGGTGGTCCCCGCCGGCCAGACCCGTGGCGCCGGTGAGCCCCAGCCTGGCCCCTCTCTCCACCCGCTCGCCCGCCTTGACGTCCAAGCGGCTCAGGTGGCTGTACATGGAAAAGATGCCCAGGCCGTGGTCCAGGACCACGGTGTTGCCGTAGATCCCCAGGGGCTCCGCCAGGACCACCACCCCCGTGGCGGTGGCAGGCACCGGGCTGCGCTCCAGGGAGGCCAGGTCCTCCCCCAAATGGGTCTGATGATCCACCGCTTTGCCCTGGTATATGTAGGTGCGCTTGTCGCCGAAGCGGGCCATGGGCTTGCCCAGGTAGCGCTGAAAGGCCCCGGACCACAGCGCCTGAGGCTGGCTTTTTTGGCACAGACTTCTCAGTTTTTCATGATTGGCCCGGCGCATCTCCCGGTTCACCGTGAGGAAGGCCTGGAGGGGATCGGGATGTTGCACCTGGAAGGTGGCGGCCACCTGGCGCAGGAAGTTCTCTGAGAGATTCATGTTGTCATGGCGCCACTTGCGGGGCTTCAGGGTGAGGGGCACCGGCCGTTTCACCTCCTCCCCCACCCCGGGGCGGGCCACCAGCTCCACGCTGAAGGGCACCGTGGGCTCCAGGGGGATGGGGAAGAAAGCCACATATTCCCCCTTTTCTCCCTGGGGCAGGGGATAGCCAGGGGAGAGGCGGCCGTTCACCCGGACGCCGCTTTCCGCCACCTCTTTGTTGAGGCGATATCTCATCACCCCGGTGCCGCCGAAATGCAGCAGATGATTGACCCCCTCAAAGGCAAGGTGCACGGGCACCAGGTCGATGACCACCTCCCGGCTCCAGGTGGCGCTGCGGCCCTGAAAGAACCCCCGCCAGGAGCGGTCCCGCACCGTGGCCGTCAAGGTGGCCTTGCCCTCCGAGAAGCCGAGCTCGGGGGGCGCCACCTGCACGGGAATCTCCGTCTCTTTGCCGGGCTCCCCGCCGGGCGGGAAGGTCTGGGTCAGGACCACCTTTTCCTGCCCTCCCTGGGTCAGGGTGACCCGCACCTCCTTCAGCCCGCTGGAGGCATCGGCCGCCTTCAGGGTGACGGTGGTGCGGCGGCCCAGCACTGTGAGCCCCTCGGGGCCCTGAAGGACCGGATCCTCCCAGTCCAGGGCTGCAAACCCCCACCACAGGAGCAGCCCCAGCCCGGCCAGGGGTATGAGCCAGAGGACATACCCCGCCTTCTTACTCACGGACCATTTGCGCCAGCTTTTTCTCATGGAAGTGACAGAAAGGGGGGAGCAGAACTGTTGTGGCCTCCCCCGCCCTCATGGTAGCAAAGGTTCCTGGAACTGGCAAGCCCGGATGCCAGCGGCATGCCCGCAGGTCATGGATGGCGCTCAGGGAATAACCGAGATGTAAATGATTTTTTTAATCATTTCTGGTAAAAATATCGTAAAGTAAAAAAATTATTGCTTCGGGTGAGAGAGTTCCCCGAGGTGGCAGCGGTCCGGGCTTTGCATTGTTAAACTAATAACCCTAGGTTTATCAGCCGTCCCCTGAAGGGAGGAAGGCCCGTGGCCCGAGAGCAGACCGAAGTCACCCTGGCCCTGGGCGGCCTGCACTGCGCCGCCTGTGTCGCCCGGGTGGGCAAGGCCTTAAGTGAGGTCCCTGGGGTGGAAAAGGCCCAGGTCAATCTGGCCACCCGCCAGGCCAAGGTGGTCTACGACCCCCGGCAAGCGTCGTTGGAGGACCTGAAACGGGCGGTCATTGACGCCGGTTACCAGGTGGAGCAGGTCTTCCGGGGGCCTGCCCGGGCCCCGGCGGTGCCGGAAGCGGAGCTCCGCACCTTCCGGCTGCGCTTCCTCACCGCCCTGGGGCTCAGCCTGCCGGTGATGGCCGCGTCCATGTTTCCTGGCTTGCCGGCGGCTCTGGGCCTCTCCCCGGGACAGAACCATCTTTTGCAATTCGTCTTTACCACCCCCGTCCTTTTTGCCTGCGGCTGGCCCTTCTTCCAGGGGGCCCTGAAGGCGGCCCGGCATCTGGCCGCCAACATGGACAGCCTGGTGGCCCTGGGCACCACCGCGGCGTATCTCTACTCCCTCTGGGTCACGTTCTTTCCGGGGCAGGTGACGGCCCTGGGTCAGGAAGCGGTGGTCTATTTCGACACCACGGTGATGATCATCACCGTCATCCTGCTAGGCCGCTGGCTGGAGGCCCTCTCCCGGGGGCGGGCCGGCGAGGCCATCCGGCGGCTCTTTGCCTTGGCGCCGCCCCGGGCCACCGTGCTCCGGGATGGCCAGGAGGTGCAGGTGCCGTTGGAGGAGGTGGCGGTGGGGGAGCTGGTGGTGGTGCGCCCCGGGGAGCGCCTGCCGGTGGACGGCGTGGTGGTGGAGGGCACCAGCAGCGTGGATGAGTCCATGCTCACCGGGGAGAGCCTGCCGGTGACCAAGGAGCCCGGCGCCGAGGTCTGGGGGGCCACCCTCAATCAGCAGGGCCACCTCGTCTACCGGGCCACCCGGGTGGGGCAGGAGACGGTCCTGGCCCAGATCATCCGCCTGGTGAGCGAAGCCCAGAGCAGCAAGGCCCCCATCGAACGGCTGGCGGACAAGGTCTCCGGCATCTTCGTGCCCATCGTCATGGCCATCGCCGGGCTCACCTTCCTGGGCTGGCTATACTTGGCGCCCCAGGCGTCCCTGGCCCCGGCCCTCATCCATGCCGTGGCGGTGCTCATCATCGCCTGCCCCTGCGCCCTGGGCTTGGCCACTCCCACCGCGGTGATGGTGGGCACCGGCCGGGGCGCGGAGCTGGGCATCCTCATCCGGGGCGGTGACCCCCTGGAGCGGGCCTACCGCCTCACCACCGTCATCTTTGACAAGACCGGCACCCTCACCCTGGGCAAGCCCCGCATCACCGACGTCTGGGCCTGGGCAGGCTGGAAGGAGATCCAGGTGCTCTCTTACGCCGCCGCCCTGGAGGAGAAATCCGAGCACCCCCTGGCCCAGGCGGTGGTGCTGGCGGCCCGCCAGAAAAAACTCAAGTTGCCGGAAGTCACGGAGTTCCAGGCCGTCCCGGGTCTGGGGGTCAAGGCCCGCATCAACGGGCAGGAGGTGCTCCTGGGGAATCTCACCTTCATCAAACGGGCCGGTATCCCCCATGCCGATCTGTCCCACTACCAGGAGCAGTTGGCCGCCGAAGGCAAGACCACCATCTTTCTGGCGGTGGACGGGGCCGCCAAGGGGCTTTTGGCCGCCATGGATACCGTCAAGCCCTTCGCCCGGGAGACGGTGCAGGCCCTTAGGCAGATGGGCCTCAGCATCCGGCTGCTCTCCGGCGACACCCGGGCCGCGGCCCAGGCGGTGGCCGACATGGTGGGCATCCGCAAGGTCATGGCCAATGTCCTGCCGGCGGAAAAGAGCCGGGCGGTGGCGGAGCTCCAGGCCCAGGGCGAGGTGGTGGCCATGGTGGGGGACGGCATCAACGATGCGCCGGCCCTGGCCCAGGCGGATGTGGGCATCGCCCTGGGGACGGGGGCCGATGTGGCCTTGGAAGCCGCCGACCTCACCCTCATCCGGGACGATCTCCGCCTCATCCCCCAGGCCCTGACCTTGGCCCGGGTGATGATGCGCATCATCCGCCAGAACCTCTTCTGGGCCTTCTGCTACAACGTGGTGGCCATCCCGGCCGCGGCCCTGGGCTATCTCTCCCCTGCGCTGGCCGCGCTGGCCATGGGGCTGAGCTCCGTGAGCGTGGTGACCAACAGCCTGCGCCTGCGCCGTTTCGGCAAATAGGCGGCAATGCCAGGGAGAGGGGGCCAGGGGTCGCAGACCCCTGCCCCCTCTCCCTCGCCCTCTCCCCCAACCCCATAACGAGTCATACTGGGCAAAGCCGGCCGGCATTGACTCCCCCCGGGCCATCCCGTACAATGGCAGTATGGCGGTGAGACGTGCGGCCCGGGTGCTGCTGTGGGGGGTGTTCCTGGGGGTGGCCTGGTGGGGGGGACCGGCCGCCTGGGCGGTTTCCCGCACCCCGCCGCCGGCGCTCCGGCCCCATTTGGTGGATGCCGCTGCCGCGCCTGCCCTTGCCCGTCTGCTCCCGCAGCTTTACCTCCGCTATGACCCCGGCCTCACCCCCGAGGAGCGGGACCGGGATTTCCTGGCCAAGCTGAGATACGCCAAAGACCGCCTGGAACTGGGCCGCCTGGTGGATTTGCGCCACCAAAGCCTGGCCCTGCTGAATGCCCAGGGTCCCCGGGAACCCTCCTGGGAATACTTGAGGCGCCGCCGCTGGCCCCAGGGCGGCCGGGTGGGGGTGACCCTGAGCGTGCCGGTGTGGGTGCCCTCCCAGGCCCGGCGGGTGCCCACCTACGTGGGCTTTGAAAAGCGCTGGGAGACGGTGGCCCAGACCCTGCCCCGGCCCTCGGGCTTTGTCTGGTTTGCGCCGCAGTTGAGCGACATCAACCACAAAGCCCGCTACCGGGCCGAAGAGATTCACTTCGAGGTGAACAGCCGCTTTGCGCCCCTGGCGGCGCTGCTTCTGGAGTATATCTTCCGGGAAGGCTGGTATGAGCCGGCCAAAAGGGTGCCGCTTTTGGTGGTGCGGGGAGGGGAGGACACCTACGCCGCGCCGGCCTACGGCGGCCCGGTGACCGCCCAGGTCCTGAGCTTCCCCGATGAGGAGGGCACTTCCCTGGCCGCCCAGGTGGTGACCGTGACTCTGCCCCATCTGGCCGCCCTCTACCACGGCCGCCATGCCCCTTCTTCCAATCACCGCCTGGGGCTGGCCCTGGACCTGAACGATTTCAACTACCCGGGGGTGCTGGACGGCCCCCCCAACCCCATCAGCCGGGCCCTTAGGCAATTTGACCGGGACGCCATGCACCGACTGGATGCCCGGCATCTGCCTGCCTGGGTCTACCGGGCCGCCAAGTGGGTGGGCCTGCGCCTGCCCCAGGAGTGGACGTATTACGGCTACCACACCGACTGGGCCCACCTGGATGTGGGCACGAAATGATTTTTGATTTTAGGGCAATTTTCGGAGAGGGGGCCAAGGGTCGGGAACCCCTCACTCTGTCCCAACCCACGACTTAAGCCGTGCCCCCGCCGTTATCCCCATGCTGACTGAGTTTGTCCGCCACCTTCAGGAATCCCCGGATTTACAGGACCTCCTGGTCTATTACCGTTACGAGGAGCCCCGGCCGGTGCAGTATTATGAGGGCGAGGCCGGGCTGCCCCCGGAGCTCTGGCAGGCCCTGCGCCGGCTGGGGATCGAGCGGCTCTACCGCCACCAAGGGGAGGCCCTGGAGGCGGTGGCCCAAGGCGAACACGTGCTGGTGGCCACCCCCACCGCCAGCGGCAAGACCCTGATCTACAATTTGCCGGTGGTGGCGGATTTTCTGGCCCAGCCTGAGGGCCATGCCCTGTATCTTTTCCCCTTAAAGGCCCTGGAGCAGGATCAGCTGAAAGCCCTCAAAGAGCTGGACGCGGCCCTGCCCCGGCCCGGCATCACCGCCGCCATCTTCGACGGCGACACCCCGCCGGCGGAGCGTCAGGCCCTCAAGGCCCGGCCCCCCCGGGTGCTCATCAGCAACCCGGACATGCTGCACCTGGGACTCTTGCCCTTTCATGACTCCTGGGCCGGGTTTTTTAAGCATCTCAAGTACGTGGTCATTGACGAGGTGCACACCTACCGGGGCATTCTGGGCAGCCACATGGCCCAGGTCCTCAGGCGCCTGAAAAGGGTGTGCGAGCATTACGGCTCTGATCCCCGGTTTCTCATGTTCTCCGCCACCATCAATGAACCCGGGGACTTCATCCGCCAGCTCACGGGCCTCACGGTGCGGGTCATCACCGAAAGCGGCGCCCCCCAGTCCGGGCGGCATTTCCTTTTCCTCAACCCGCCGGAGGGGGCCGCGGCCACCGCCGCCCGCCTCTTCGCCCAGGCCATCCGCCGCAACCTGGCCACCATCTGTTTCACCCAGGGCCGCAAGCTCACCGAGCTCATCCACCTCTGGGCCCTGCGCCAGGTGCCGGAGCTGAGGCGCTACATCAGCTCCTACCGGGCGGGCTTCCTCCCCGAGGAGCGCCGGGAGATCGAGTCCCGGCTGGCCAGCGGGCGCCTTCGGGGCGTGATCTCCACCAGCGCCCTGGAGATGGGCATCGACATCGGCGGCCTGGATGTCTGCCTGCTGGTGGGCTACCCCGGCACCATGGTCACCGCCCTGCAGCGCATCGGCCGGGTGGGGCGCCAGGGCCGGGACTGCCTGGTGGTGCTGGTGGCCCAGCCTGACGCCCTGGACCAGTATTTCATGAAATACCCGGAGCAGTTCTTCGCCCGGCCCCTGGAGTGCGCCGTGGTGGACCCGGACAACCCGGTGGTGGTGGCCGCGCACCTGCCCTGCGCCGCCCAGGAACTGCCCCTGAAGCGGGATCAGGAACGACACTTCGACCTGACTGCCCACGCCCCGGAGGTGGACAAGCTCCTGGCCCAGGGGCGCCTTTTGGCCACCCTGGACGGCCGCACCCTGCTCGCCCGGGAGCGTTTCCCCCACAAACAGGTGAACATCCGGGGGGTGGGGGAGAGCTTCGCCATCTTCCAGCAGGGCAAAAAGAAGCCCATCGGCCACGTGGACGGCCACCGGGCCCTGCGGGAGTGCCACCCCGGGGCCATCTATCTCCACAAGGCCCACACTTTTGCGGTGGAGAAGCTGGACCTGGAGCGGCGAAACGTCCACGTCACCCCGGTGGAGCCCAACTACTACACCCGCATCCAGACGGATAAGGACACTGACATCCTGGAGGTGAAGGAGAGCCGGCAGGTGGCGGGCTTTGTGGCCCATACCGGCCGCCTCAAGGTGACGGAGCGCTTTTTGGCCTACGAGAAGCGCCGCCTGCCGGGCCAGGAGCTTTTAGGGGTGGTGCCCCTGGACCTGCCGCCCCAGGTCTTTGAGACCGTGGGCGTCTGGCTGGAGATCCCCGATGCGGTGAAGGCCGCGGTCAGCGCCCAGGGGCTGCACTTCATGGGCGGCATCCACGCCCTGGAGCACGCCCTCATCAGCATGTTTCCCCTCTTTGCCCTGGCGGACCGCTACGACATCGGCGGCATCGCCCACCCGGCGCACCCCCAGGTGGGGCGGGCGGCCATCTTCATCTACGACGGTTATCCCGGCGGCGTTGGGCTGGCCAGCCGGGCCTTCCGCATCCTGGAGGAGCTCCTCGGACGCACCCGGGCCATGATCAACGACTGCCCCTGCGAGGAGGGCTGCCCCTCCTGCATTCACTCCCCCAAATGCGGCTCCGGCAACAAACCCCTGGACAAGCAGGCCGCCTATGAGATCGCTTCCCTCCTTCTGGGGGAGGAGCCCCGGGCGGAGCCCGCCGCCCCCCTGGTGGCGGAGCCCGTCGCCCCCTCCCCGGTGACCGCGGCCGCAGGGGAGTCCCTCCCGTGGCTGGCCCGCCGCCGGGTGGGCTTCCTGGATTTGGAGACCTGCTGCTCCGCCGAAGAGGTGGGCGGCTGGGAGCGCTGCCATCACATGGGGGTCTCTCTGGCGGTCCTCCTGGAGACCGGCCCCGAGCGCCTCACAGTCTATCGGGAGGGGGACCTGGAGCAACTATGCCGGCGGCTGGCGGAGCTGGAACTGGTGGTGGGCTTTAACCTCAAGCGCTTCGATTACCGGGTGCTGCAGCCCTACTCCCCCCTGCACCTGGCGGACCTGCCCACTTTGGACATCCTGGAGGACATCCAGAAGACCCTCGGCTTTCGCCTCTCTCTGGGACACTTGGCGGAAAAGACCTTGGGCGAGAAAAAAACGGGAAACGGCCTCCTGGCCCTGGAGCTTTACAAAGCCGGCCGCTGGCAGGAGCTGGAGGCTTACTGCCGCCAGGACGTGCTCCTCACCCGGCGCCTCTTTGAGCACGGCGCCCGGGAAGGCTATCTGGTCTATCAGCACCGCCAGGGGCTCCTGGTGCGCCTGCCGGTGGCCTGGCAGGAGGAGCGTTTCTTCGGCTCTTGAGAACGAAGATTTATCAGGCGGCGTCATTTTTTCCCGGAAGTGGTTTCCCTTTGTCCGGGCGATTGTTTATTATTAAGGGCACATTCCATCTCGAAAGGAAGGATTCATGAGAAAACTGTTGCTTCTGGCTGCCGTGATGGTAATACTTCTGCCCTTTAAGCCCCTGCTGGCCGCCGAGGCCGAGCCCAAGGTGGGGCTGATGGCGGGCAACATCCCCTTCTCCGCCCCCCTGACCCCGGAGGAAGCTCAGTATTTGGGCTTGGCCAGTCCCGCCAACTTCACCCTGAAAGATATCAAAGCCCCGTACGCCCTCATCGAATCCTTCAACACCACCTGCCCCCACTGCATGATGCAGGCCCCGGTGCTCAACCGCCTCTATGAGCTGGTCTCCCAGGATGCCCAGCTCAAGGACAAGGTGAAGTTTCTCTCCGTGGGCCAGGGCAATGACGCCATGGCGGTGCGCATGTGGAAGGCCTTCCACAAGGTGCCCTTCCCGGTGCTCCCGGATCCGGAGCGCAAGCTCTCCAAGGCCATCAACTTCAGTCCCTACCCGGTGAGCCTGCTGGTGGACAAGAGCGGCAAGGTGGTCTGGGTGCACGTGGGCGCCTTTGACAAGGCCGAGGAGGCGTTGAAGGAAATCAAGGCGGCGGTGAAATAGGCCCATGACCCCGGGTGAGGCCATGAATTTCCAGGCCATCCTGGTGGCCACGGATTTTTCCGAATGCTCCGGGGCCGCCTTCCAGGCCGCCCAGAAGCTGGCCCGCACCTTCCAGGCCAAGCTCATCCTGGTGCACGTCATCAGCCTGAGGCGCCTGGAGGCCCTGAGCGAATTCATGCACCTGGAGCCCGATACCCTCATCCCCAAACTGAAACAGCGGGCGGAGGCCAGGCTGGATGAATTTTTACAGCGCTATGGCGGCGGCGACCTCAGCCCGGAGAGCGTGGTGGCGGTGGGTCTGCCTTTCCAGGAGATTGCGGTTCTGGCCCGGGATCTGGCCGTGGACCTGATCGTCCTCGGCGGCTACGGCAGCGCCGGCCGGGGACCCATTGAGGAGGTCTTTTTCGGCTCCACCGCCGAAAAGGTGGTGCGTCTCTTGCCCTGCCCAGTGCTGGTGGTGCCGGGCCCGCCCAGCGAAAGTTGACCTGTAAGGGAGGGCCGGGGAAGCCGCAGACCCCGCCCTCCTTTCGTGTGTCCTTCCCCTACACCGGAAAATCCACCTTGATCTTGAAGACCTCCACGGCGGGGAGGCTTAAGATCTCCACCCCGCTCTCCCGGGAGATCTCCGCCAAAATCTCCTCCAGCCGGGCTTTGGAGGGCGCAATCAGGGTGAACCAGACGTTGTAATGATGGCGCCGCAGATAATTGTGCGTCACCCCGGGATAGCGGTTCACCACCTCCACGAATCCCTCCAGCTCCGCCGGCGGCACGTGGGCGGCACACAGGGTGCTGGTATAGCCCAGGCGGCGGGAGGTGAAATTGGCGCCGATGCGGCGGATGACCCCGGCCTCCACCAGGGCCTGCACCCGCCTCAACACCTCCGCCTCGCTCACCCCCACCCGCTCCCCTACTTCGGCATAAGGCCGAGGCACAATGGGAAAATGCGACTGGATCTCATTCAGAATGGCCCGGTCCACAGCATCCATATCAGGTCTCATATTCAGGATGGTGGGGGAGGGGGCTAAGGGCCGGTGGGCCCTTACCCCCTCCCCCACGCCCCC